>NZ_BJXX01000051.1 GCF_007991215.1 Aneurinibacillus danicus | reverse complement strand
CTCTCCTCGTTCTCTTCTCCTTCGTACCGCAAAAGTCAGCCGCCCTTCCCTTCATTTTCATGGCAGGGCTTGCGGATCATCTCCCATGGTGGTTTTGTACCTGAGATAGAGCTTACAATTCACAAGGAAGAATTATATAATATCTTAGTGTAGTACGAGTGGTAGTATGGTATACTTTATAAGTATGTTTTCAGTGAGCGTGGGAACGTTTTTTTGGGGGATGCATAACAGATGAACCTTTTGAAGCATGATTTTCAGGAAGAAATAGAAGAAGTCGTAAGGAGCATTAAACAGAATGCCGAAAACCGCGTTCTCTACCAATACATTGATAATCCACCTATCTCACAGCTTCGCATATGCTTGCTGTATCTTTTTCTTAGGCAGCGCGGCGTAAGCGGAGCGGCTCTTCGCGACTATATTGTCACTGCAACGCTGATTCAGCTCGCGCTTGACAGCCATGAGCGGGTCAGCCTGAACAAAGAAGAGACATCCGCAGGCATTAGATCGCGCCAGCTTACCGTGCTGGCCGGTGATTATTTCAGCAGCCGGTACTATTATTTGCTCGCCAACTTAGAAGATGTGCGGGCGATCGGCCAGCTGGCACGGAGCATTCAGGAGATTAACGAGTGGAAGATTAATTTGTATTGTGAGAACGATTGGACAGCCGAGCAATATTTGCAGCGAAAAGTGGATATCGAGTCGTCCTTGCTTCGGTCCTTTGGAAATGCATATGTCGGGGAAACAATGGACGTATGGATGCGTATTTTTTCACAGATGATTCTTGTTGAGCAATTGCTTGCCGAATACCGGACCTGGAATATCGAGCAGGAGGCGGGGCGATATTTTCATCTGCTGAGCCGGGAGGAAGGCACGCATAGCGCCTACCAATCGATGCTGCAGCACATCCATAAAGCGCTCCACCAGTGTCGTAAATTGATCGCGCTGGTAGAAGGGGAAGAATGGCGCGCCGAATTGAGGCACCTTGTGGACCGGTGCGCGGAAGAGTTGGACAACCAGAAAGCAAGGGCAGAGGAGATGTAGCCATGCGTCAGAAATTGCAGGGGGAAGAAAAAGCGGAATACGTACATTCGGTATTTGAATCGATTGCAAAAGAGTATGACCGAATGAACTCCGTTATCAGTTTTGGCCGTCATGTCGCCTGGCGTGAATATACAAATAAGCGGATGGGTGTACGGGAAGGTCAGAGCGCGATTGATTTATGCTGCGGGACGTGCGATTGGACGATTAGCCTTGCTGAAGCGGTCGGCCCGAAAGGCAATGTAGTAGGCCTTGATTTCAGTCAGAATATGCTTGATGTCGGGGCGGAAAAGATTCGGAAAAAAGGGCTGGATCAAATTACGCTGGTGAACGGAGATGCAATGAAGATTCCGTATCCGGATAACACGTTCGATTATGCGACGATCGGATTTGCTTTGCGCAATGTGCCGGATTATAAGCAGGTGATTCGTGAGATGGCACGGGTGGTGAAGCCGGGAGGACAGGTCGTCTCGCTTGAAGTCAGCAAACCTCCGCTGATGCCGTACCGTAAAATGTTCTTTTTTTATTTTTACAATATTTTGCCGCTTATCGCCCGTATAGTGGTGGATAAGTATGAAGAATACAGCTGGCTGCCCCAGTCGCTGACCAACTTTCCGGACAGCAGGCAACTCGCGGAAGTTTTCCGTGAAGCGGGTCTTGTAGACGTGCAGACCAAGCTGTTTGTCGGCGGCGTTTCCGCGCTGCACATCGGTTTTAAGAAACAGGTGGACAAATCATGAGAAAATTAAAAATTATCCTGGAAATGATCAAATTTGAGCATACGATTTTCGCGCTACCGTTTGCATTTATGGGCGCAATTCTGGGCAGCTTTGTTGTCAACGGCACATGGCCGACGTGGTCGCAAATCTTCTGGATTATCGTGGCGATGGTGGGCGCACGCAGCGCGGCCATGGCGCTCAATCGGTTGATTGACCGACGTTTTGATGCGGAGAATCCGCGCACGGCCATGCGGGCGCTCCCGGCCGGGTTGCTTAAAGTAGGAGAAGTTCTTTTGTTCATCATCGTTTCATTCGTGGTTTTATTTGTCGCCGCCTTCCAGTTGAATATGCTGGCGGTGAAGCTTTTGCCGATCGCAGTCTTTTTCCTGGTATTATATTCTTATACGAAGCGATTTACCTGGGCCTGTCATTTAGTGCTGGGCATTGCCATCGGGCTTGCGCCGCTTGGCGGTTGGGTAGCCACAACCGGACAGGTAGATTGGCTGGGACTTCTGCTGTTTGCTTCCGTGGCTCTCTGGACTGCAGGTTTTGATGTGATCTATGCGTGTCAGGATGCCGAATTCGACCGCAAGCGCGGTCTGTATTCGATTCCGAGCTATTTTGGCATTGCCAGAGCGCTCAAGCTGGCACGTTTCTTCCATATCATTACAATCGCTGGTTTTATCGCATTGTTTTTTATTACCAGCCTTCATATTTGGTTTGCAATTGGAGTTATTATCGCTGCTGCCATTTTAGTTTATGAGCATCGGCTGATATCACCGAACGATTTATCCAAGCTAAATACGGCCTTTTTCACGATGAACGGGATTCTCAGCGTTGTTGTATTTTCATTTACCCTGCTTGATTTGGTGATGAGATGAGAAAAATCTTTGTTGTCGGAATTACAGGAGCGAGCGGCGCTGTATACGGGGTACGCCTTGTGCAGCAGATGCTCCTTCATGACTATAAAGTGCATTTGATCGTAACGGAAGCTGGCTGGCAAGTATTTCGGGAAGAATTAGACTGGGATACGACAGACCGGGATGCGGTCATTCGGGAGCATTTTCCGCAGGTAAACGGAGAACTTCACTATCATACGCTGCACGATTTTACAGCGCCCGTTGCGAGCGGTTCGTATCGCAGCGACGCTATGGTGATTGTGCCCTGCTCCATGGGGACGCTGTCCGGCATTGCCCACGGGGCATCCGGCAATCTGCTGGAGCGTACCGCCGACGTGATGCTTAAGGAAGGGAAAAAGCTTGTTATTGTGCCGCGCGAGACACCGCTTAACGTTATTCAACTGGAGAATATGACGAAGCTGGCGCAGGCGGGAGCGCGCATCGTGCCCGCCATGCCCGGGTACTACCACAAACCGCAGACAATGGACGATGTAATCAATTTTGTGGTAGGAAAAGTACTGGACACTCTAGATGTGCCACATCAACTATTTCGCCGTTGGGGAGAGTGAAACCGTGCCTGCAATGAAAATTGGCAAAATCACTTTTAGTAACATCATGCCTATCTATCATTTTTTTCGTACCGATCAATTCGATGAACATCAGGTAGAATTTATCCCGCAGGTTCCCTCGCAGCTTAATCAAGGTATGGCGGAAGGTACCATTGATATGGGGCCGATTTCGTCATTTGAATACGGACGGAATTATAACGAGTATGAGGTGCTGTCTGATTTGTCGATTAGCTCGCTGGGCAAAGTGCGTTCTATTTTTCTCTTCTCCCGCAAGCCGATTGAAGAACTGAAAGAAGTAAAAATTGCGTTAACAGATAAGTCAGCGACATCGGTTAATTTGCTTAAAGTGATTATGGAAAAGTTTTATCAGGCTTCTCCCTTCTATGAGATGATGCCGGCCAATCTGGAGAGGATGATGGCAGTAGCGGACGCTGCGTTGTTAATTGGCGACGATGCGCTGCTTGCTTCCTGGAACAATCCTGGCTATCATATGTATGACCTGGGCGAGCTGTGGTATAAACATACCGGGATGTGGATGGTGTTCGCGGTTTGGGCAGTGCGACGTGAAGTTTCACAGAGTAAGCAGGAACTCCTGCGCAGCGTTCATAATGAATTTTTGCGTAGTAAGAAATTGGGGTTTGCCGAATTGGACACAGTCGTGGCCCAGGCGAAGCAAGATTTCGGCGCTACTACGGAGTTCTGGAAGACATATTATACAGGACTATCTTACGATTTTACTCCGGATCATAAGAGAGGATTGGAGTACTATTACGCATGTGCAGCGGAGCTCGGGCTGTTGAGCGAGTCGGCCAAGGTGGAAGTTTGGAGCGCGGATTCGCGGCAGTCGGCTGTGTAAGCGTTAGGAAGAGAAGAACCAGTTGGGTGGAGCGTAATGAAACTAACAGATATTTTTTGGCCGTTCCGATCGGACATGAATTATATCGAACGCGAGTTGGACAGGGCGATTGACACGAAAGAATCTGTGCTGCAAAAAGCGTCCAGTCATTTGCTCAAAGCGGGGGGGAAGCGAATTCGCCCCGTCTTTGTGCTGCTGGGTGGAAAGTTTGGCACATATGACATCGAGCGGCTTAAGCTTGTGGCTGTGCCGCTTGAACTCATTCATATGGCGACCCTTGTGCATGACGATGTTATCGATGATGCCGAGCTCAGGCGCGGCAAGATGACCGTCAAATCGAAATGGGACAACCGGATTGCGATGTATACCGGCGATTATATTTTGGCTCGTGCGCTGATGATGGTAGCCGAGCTGCCTAATCCGCAGATTCATAAAATATTGTCGCGTGCAATGGTTGATTTGTGCATCGGTGAGATTGAACAAATCCGCGATTTGAATAACTGGGAGCAGAACCTGCGCCATTATTTGCGTCGCATCAAGCGGAAAACCGCTCTGCTTATTGCGATCAGCTGCCAGTTGGGCGCTATTGCGGCAGATGCCCCGGCGTATGTTGTGCGCCAGCTCTATGCCTATGGCTATAATGTGGGTATGGCATTTCAAATTACCGACGATATTCTTGATTTCACAGGCAGCGAGCAAACGCTTGGCAAACCGGCCGGCAGTGACTTGAGGCAGGGCAATATTACGCTTCCTGCGCTGTATGCGTACCATAGAAGTCCGGATGCGGCCCGGTTTCGAACGCTGGCGGAAGAAAATCGGGTAGACGAGATGATTCAAGCGATCCGCCAAGGTGAAGGCATTGATGTGGCACGCAGGCTTGCAAACCGGTATCTGGCGCGTGCGGCGCAGGCGCTTGAGGGATTGCCTGACAATCGGAGCAAGGATGCCCTGTTAAAAATCGCGCGTTTTATTGGAGAACGGCAATTTTAAGGGCAGTTGCAAAGATACCCTAAATTTGTTAAAATTCACGATGTGTGTTAGCACACCGTACATAGGAAAGTAACTACAGAACATGGAGGTTATTATACATGGCGAAACAACGCACTTTCATCATGGCTAAACCGGATGCCGTACAACGCAACTTGATCGGCGAAATCATGCAGCGCTTCGAGCGCAAAGGTTTCCACCTTATCGGTGCGAAATTGATGAATGTACCGCGTGAACTGGCAGAAGAGCACTATGCTGAACATAAAGAGAAGCCTTTTTTCGGTGAGCTTGTTGACTTTATTACTTCAGGTGCCGTATTTGCGATGGTATGGGAAGGCGAGAATGTAATCGCGACCGCACGTAACATGATGGGTAAAACAAATCCGGCAGAAGCCGCTCCGGGAACTATCCGTGGCGACTTCGGTATCAGCATGGGTATGAACATCATCCACGGTTCCGATGCTCCGGAAACGGCTGAGCGCGAAATCGCACTGTGGTTCAAAGAAGACGAGCTGCACGAATATGAAAAAACAATCAACAAGTGGATTTAATTTTTTGATGAACAAAAATATCCACACAGGCAGAAATATATAGTTTCTGCCTTTTTTTCTGTGAAAATC
>NZ_BJXX01000050.1 GCF_007991215.1 Aneurinibacillus danicus | reverse complement strand
ACATAAGAATAAGTTATATTGACTTTTACATTTTGTTCAGTATTTATTTTTTTATTTATCGTTTTTAAGGGAGTTACTGGCATACTTCATACGATTATTATTTCTCTACCGGAAGTGATTATTTTGGAAAATTTTCAAAAATATTGATAATAAAGTGCTTTACATCGATTAACCGAGGCGGTTCATTTATGCGGTGTTCTGTTCCGGTTATGATAAGAGGAATCATCGAATCATACTTGTGCAAAGAACCGTGGCTTCCGCCATCTAAATGAACAGGATAAAACTGGCTTTTAAATTCATATCTTGGGCGGGCAGTCACAGCAATTAAAGGAATGTCTTGAGAATACAACGCTCCGTATAACCTGGAAAGCACGTCCGGATAATCCCCGTAATGTAAAATTCCGTCATCTAACTTTACATCCAATGTAGCCCATTCTCCGGTAATGTTCCATGTTGTCCCATAGATATCTACATTTAATCCACCCGGCTCAAAATAAACCGCTCTACCCGATCCCCCTTCTCTTACCGAAACGCCTCTTCCCTCCTTCCAGGCGATGAGATCAATTCGCGACTCTGACAGCAGGTGTCGCAAAATTTGCTGTTGCTTATCCTGTTTCAACGGATATATATAAGCCATTCGTTCATTATTACAGACTACAAGGTCATGATCGCTTACATTCTCTCCCAGTTGAAGGATATGAAATGATTCCAGCAGCTTATCCAGGTCGATATTGAACTCTTTTTCTTTTCCAATATGTGTCTGTCCATGATCACTGGTCACAATAAACACGCATTGATTCAATGCATCATCCCAGGAATTGAACACGTTTAAAATTTCCTGTATGCGATGGTCCACTCGGATCAAAGATTCCTCCGCATGAATAGGACTCTTTCTATGTATTTCATGGTCGTTATCCGGAAGATATACCAGCATAAAATCCGGTTGATGATTGGACTTAATAAGCTGTTTTGCTACATGTACGGCATATTTGTCGTTAATTCCGTACCGGCGTCTACATCCTTGTATATTTGAAGGAATTCTCTGCTTTACATTCGTTTGAACCATAGCCCCCAGTGTCAATACATCCGGGCCAGAGATATCGCCACGAAAGCGAAACCCGGTTGCCAGGTTCATGAAAAAAGGAAGTCGAACGCGATGCTTTTTGCTTCCTCGATGAATAATCGTATTGATGGAGGCGGATGTTTTCCCTCTATTTTCTAATTCTTCAAACAGCGTCGTAACCTTCTTACTTAGATGTTTTTCATTAAGATTATAAAGAACGTTCTGCGCACAAGCAGAAAGCCCCAGCTTTCTGACACACTTCCATCCGTTAAGATAATTTATGACTGCTTTTTCCTCAGGATGATACCAGACAAGTCCGGGAACCCGATGAACGTTAGGATAAACACCTGTTAATAATGAACTATCAACGGAAGCCGTCATGGTTGGGAAAACGGTAACACAATTAGACCAATATCTTCCCCGGTCCTTTAAAAACTGAAGCGCTGGAACCGTTTTTTGTCGCATACAATCTTCCAGTATGTTTGGCATTAACGAATCAATAAGAAGTAAAATTACCTTTTTCATCTCATCTTATCCTTCACTTTATTTAACAAGACTTATTCATGAAAGGCACATACAGAACATTGAGCGCTCGCCTTTGGACGTTAATGGTAGCAGAAGTGGGTTGGTAACATTCTCCGTCCGTATGAATCGGTAACGTTTTTTTGGATTGAACAGATATTTTCCTCCCGCGCATCATGATGACTCCCGGTTCGGATGTATGCTTTCCTTTGAAGACTTTTACCAGGCTTCGCAAAAAATGAAACCGGTTGATATTGCTTACGATACACAAATCAAGCAGTCCGTCATCATACATCGCATCAGGGCAAATGCTCATACCCCCTCCATAAAATGGAATGTTCGATACGGCGATTAACCATACGTTGTTATAAAAATAGTGTTTCCCATCAATGGTAAGAGTAAGTGCAATTGGACGAAACGTGCAAAGCAACCTGAGCGCAATAATTACATAGGCAAGCCTGCCTAACTTCATACGGTTTAGCCAACATTTAATCTTTGACTCATTCGTCATTCTTGCTACCGCACCATCAAATCCAATGCCGGCTCCATTAACAAAGAAACCATCGTTAATTTGAGCAACATCTATCTTATACGGTTTAGAGGAAAGAAGCATATCTAAAGCTTTTGTACTATTTGTTGAAATACGAAAAGCCCGTGCGAAGTCATTGCCTGAACCAGCCGGAATACAACCCAGAGGAATATGGGTTCCAATTAGCCCCTGAGCCACCTCATGTAATGTGCCATCTCCTCCCACAACAATAACCGCTTCTACTTTTGATACTTTTAGTATTTCTTTTGCAAGAAACGTTGCATGCTTGGGGCCTTTTGTGAAGTGAACCGTATAGACAATTTGCCTTTCCTCCAAAACGGATTCTAATTGTGACCATATTTTTTTCCCTCGCCCATTTCCTGAAACGGGATTCACAATAAAAATAACCATGTTTTCTCCTTTTAGCATTCCACTTTATTTGTTCTATTTTTCGATAAAAACTCAACTTCTAAACCCAACACTTATTTCTTACCATTTTTTCTTCATGTAATACAGGAAGCATGTGTTTAAGGCGGCGAAGTGAGAAGGCGCTGCTAACGTCCGCTCTAGCTAAAAAAGCTGTTGAGATTTTCTCAACAGCCTTCTTCTATCTCAAAAGAATAGGGTGTTTCCTAGCGTAGATTTACAACTTCCTTACGTTATGGTATGAAAATGTTTCTGTTTTTGTCGCTCTCTTTATAAGACATTGCAAATTCCGCTTTACCACGTTGAGAATCAACTTTTCCACTTCCATATGCCCTTCTCCACCATGCAGGTGATTATCATAATGAGCATGGGCAACACGTGCAATTTCATCCATATCAGGGAGATGATAACCGTATAGACCCCTGGCTCGGGCATACATTTGAAACCATAGTCCAACTGCCCGCTCAGCCAACCATAACATGCCCAAATGCAAACGAGGATTTTTTCCTTCCAATCTATAACGTCCGAAATCCGCTTGCTTTAGCCCCATTCGCCTTACCGTGTCATAGCGTACATCCCAAATGAGATATAAAATCCAGGCCGTAATGGATTGCACTTCAACTTCAGCCCCTTCCTGCTCCAGAAAGCGCTGTAACTGATAATTCCCGTCCAACAACAGTAGTACAACAAAACAGCACTTTATTGTAATTTCTCATTTACAACAGAACTTTATTATTCAGAACAATACTTTATTGTAAATCATCAGTGCGGAGGGGAATCGTAAATCTATTATTCCACCGTCAAACTCTTCGCCAAATTGCGAGGTCTATCCACATCATGGCCGCGTACCTTGCCGGAATAGTACGCCAGAAGTTGCAGCGGAATCGCCGCCAGAATCGGCATCAGCAGCGGATGCGTATCCGGGATATACATCACCTCGTCCGCCTCCTCCGCCAGCAAATCGTCACCGACGCGGGTGATGCCGACGACGAACGCGTCACGCGCTTTTACTTCCTTAATATTGCTGACTGTCTTATCGAACACATGACCCTGAGTCGCCAGCGCAATCACCGGCACACCGGGTGTAATCAGCGCCATCGTGCCATGTTTCATCTCGCCTGCAGCGTACGCGTCCGCATGAATGTACGCTACTTCCTGCATCTTCAGCGCACCCTCAAGCGCCAGCACATAATCAAGGCCGCGCCCAATTAAAAATAGATGCTCCTGATCGTCAATAAGCTGCGCAAACTGGTCAATCGCATCCTGTGTCATGATGAGCGTAGAATCTACGTCACGCGGCAGACGAGCTAGCGCGTCCAGCAGTTCTTGCCTTTTTTCTACGTCCCCAAGCTCCAGCTTTTGCGCCATCCAGACGGACAATAGCAGCATGGCCGCAATCTGCGACGTATACGCTTTGGTGGACGCGACCGCAAGCTCCGGTCCGGCCTTCGTCAGCAGAGTGCTGTCGGCTTTCCGCGAAATCGTGCTTCCCGCCGTATTTGTAATCGCAAGTGTCGGGCAGCCCCATTTCTTCGCTTCACGCAGTGCCGACAGCGTATCCGCCGTCTCGCCGGACTGGCTTAAGAGAATCACCAGCGTCCGGTCATCAAGCGCGGCGTGTTCATGAATAAACTCCGATGAATACGTGACTTCCACCGGCAGACCCAACAGCTGTTCAAAAGCTTTCTTGCCTATAATGCCCGCATGGTTGGACGTACCGCTGGCGACGATATCGATTTTGCGCAAATTCTTCAGCGCCTCTGTCGTCCATACAGCTTCAAGCTCCGGCAGTTGTACACCTTCAGGCTTCAGTCGGCCTGCCAGCGTATCCTCCAGCGCTTTCGGCTGATCGCAAATTTCTTTTAGCATATAGTGTTCATATTCGTGCAGAAGCACGTCATATACCGTCTCATCCGCAAGCGAATATCCGGGCTCTACCACCGTGCCGTCCATATGTTTGATAGTAATTTTACCAGGAGTAAGCGTTGCGATTTCGCCATTTTTAATCGGGTAGATCTGGCGCGTGTACGGCAGAAGCGCCGGGATATCGGACGCGAGAAACGCTTCCCTGCGCCCCAGTCCCAGGACAAGCGGATTGTCCTGCGACACAGCGACAATCATATCCGGTTGCGCCTCCGACATAATCGCAAGTGCAAACGAGCCTTTAAGCATCGGCAGTATGTGCTGTACGGTCGCCTCCAAATCTCCCGTATCGTATTCCTCAAGCAGATGCGGAATGACTTCCGTGTCTGTCTCCGTTTTGAATGTATGTCCCTGTTTTACGAGCGTTCGCCGCAACTGCGGATAATTCTCGATGATTCCGTTATGTACAACTACGAAGCGATGATCACAGCCCGTTAAAGGATGGGAGTTCGTCGCCGACGGCGTACCGTGGGTGGCCCAGCGCGTATGACCGATTCCAAGCGTACCCTGTTTTACCGGCTCGCGCAGCAGAAGCGTCCGTAAATCTTTAATCCGGCCGACCGCCTTTCTGATTTCGATGTTGTGCGAATCGGACACCGCGATGCCCGCTGAGTCATAGCCCCGGTAGTCAAGCGTGTCCAGGCAATCGAGCAGAATCGGCACCGCACTGCGATTTCCTAAAAAACCTACAATGCCACTCATCCAAGTCCATCCTTTCTTTCTTCCCCCCGCTTCTCTATTATAACGAATCGGAGCAGGGGAATCCACAAATCAACACCTGCCGCGTCAGATTTCCTTACATAAAAAAGCGAGAAACGGTGCAGGTGCTGAATGCGAGCGGAATAACGCGATCGTGGGAACCCAGCGTATTTTTCAATATTTTATCGCTGCTCGGTCTGATTTTTCAAATGCGGGGGCCAAGCACACGAAAAAACCGCACCTGCAAATACAGAGGCACGGTTCCATATGTCAGCTATTCATTATACCTTTGCGTTTTTCTTTACCAGATAGAGGAGCAGTGCCGGAACAGCCCCCAACAACGTGCATACAGTCAAAAAAATCATTCCGCTCATGACAATAACATTATAATCCATACCGCAGCACTCTCCTTTGATTTGAAATAAAAAACTAGTAAGGAAGCCTCCGCACCACTATTAGATAGAATTCGATGGTATGTAACTTTATTGTAGGGTTGCTACGTTAATACCCTGTTACAAAATTATGATCAATCTATGATCGTCAGCTTTTTATTTTGTTACAAAACCCCGGTAGTGCCGGGGATTGTCACTATTCGCTACCGCGCGGCTGCTGGCTCTGCGAATCTCCCCCCGGCTGCAGCTTGTCCAGACGCACTGCCTGGGTATCTGTAGCGCTTGCAAATTCACTGTCCTGTTTGCCCGGGGTTGCCTGGTTGGTTTGCTGGCGCCTATGGTCCAGATTTATGTTGTATTTTACACGTTTTGACATAAAAGCCACCTCCATCTATCTATAGCTTGTCCTGTTAACAGATCGTTATTCTTAATAAAAAAATTAAATTTTTTATGAAACTTTCCGCTTATTTTTTTCTGTTCTCTATAAAGGGTAGCTTTTTACATTGACTTCTATCTCTATACCCGTATAATCTGTGCATAGATGGTGCAGAGGCATCTTAATAAACTGGAGGAAACTACATGTATTCAGATAAACGGCTTTTCTCTTCACTGTTTTTTATGCAGCTTGTGTCTTCCTTCCTCGTCCTCGCTGGCCATTACACTGCTGATGTCGACGATTTTATCAAGTGGACATTCTGGGAGACGTCGCTAAACCAGATTAGCCGATACGGTACGGTGCTGCTGGCGATCATTACCGGGTTCTTCACCGCTCATAGCTTAGGCGGCAAGAAAGTATCCAGAAAACGCTTTTTCCAAGGAAAAATGAAATACATTTATATTCCGTTTCTGCTTTGCAGTATTTTGTATTTCGTTATTCTGCGGAAAAGTGTGCCGATGCAAGTCTCCGATTGGAAAGATGTGTTCTTCGGACAAACCGCAGGACATCTTTATTTTATTTTTATGCTGTGTCAGTACTATGTATTCGCATATTTGTGCCGCCGCGTAATTACCAAGCGAAGCATTCTATTCTTTGGTGTAGTTTTCCTCGCTATCCAATATGCATACATCAACATTGTAGCGCAGGGCTGGCTCGGACTTGGCGTTCGTCATTTCCTGCCGACATGGATTTTCACCATTTATTTGGGGCACTTCCTATACTGGTACCGCGCTCCGATTTTCAAATTTCTTCAGCGGCATACGCTCGTTCTCGTCGGATTATTGGCTCTGTCCGGATTAAGTATGGCATACTTTGTCCTTTCATCGAAACTGTACACAGCCAACCATCTGACTTTCGTATTTGCGACATTCGCACTGCTGGTCTCGGGTGCAGGCGTGTTGAACTATGTGATTGACAAATTGCAATTGCGCTTTCAGAAAGGTCTTACGTTCTATATTTATCTGCTGCATCCGGCATTTATCATATACGCCAACAAATTTATGAACAGTAACTTTACGATTGAGCGGATTTTCCACAATAAGCCTATGTCGGCACTTTACCTGCTGGGGATTTACGGCGCGACCTTTGTCGCTTCGCTTCTCTGCGCCATGCTGGTTAACCGGGGTCTGAACTGGTCATCGGGTGATCAAAGACCAAAACAAAAACAAAGTGCCAATAATGCGTAACAAATACGGTACAAAAATCCCCTTCTGTCATCATTGCAGAAGGGGATTTTTGCTATACAAGCTGCTTATGTTTACGGGCCAGGAAGCGACGTGCGTATTTCAATGCCAGGTACCGGCTGGTGCACTCGACGACCTGTGCCGGATATTCATCGTGTCTAATAAAGACAAATACGCCGTTGATTTCCACCTGTGGGAACCACGCTTGTTGTTCCTGTCCTTTATAGAAAAAGACCAGTTTCTTCGCCCGGGTACGGTGTCCGAATTTAATATTTCTCACTTTTTTTGTTTCTTTATTTGAAATAAGTTCTAAAACCGGTAGGCCTGCCTCATAGCTCAGACGCTTAATCTGCGAATATTTCTCATAGAGCAGGCGGGAAACCAATTCCTGGCGCTCTTCTTCATTTCCCAGCATAGCAGGGTACTCTTCGAAATCTTCCATCCGGGCAAACAGAAATGCTTGTTCAGTTGTAGAAATTGCTTGTATATTCACGTCCATCCATCCTCTTTTTATGTAGTATTCGTTATTCACTGTTTGGTCACTACCACAAATAAAAGAGGATGAAACAATTTTTTTAATGAAATCAAATTTGCATGCGATCTTCGAGTTCTTCTTTGGTCAGCCCAAGTGCCATAAGGTCACATCCATTTCTTACTGTATGCGAAAAAGCATTTTCTCATCCGCTGCTCTATAAGGTCAGCTCGCACCTCGTTGAATGCTTGCAAATTGGAAAGGCGATGGCCGGTTTATCGGAGAAGCAAGGAGGGGGAAGATGGAGGAGATGCCTGTGAACGGTAGTGCAACCGTATTGGTTATATAGCATCTGGATAAGCGTGGTTTTTCCGCTGCTGGACTAACTGATAAGACAGTGGATGCTTAGAGACATTTTTATATTTCTTTTTGTTTTTATTTATACGCAGTATTTTAGTGCTTTAATTAGGGTGAGACAAAAAGTTCTCCTTCGAATACAAGAGAACTTTTTGCTGGCCTGTATGGTTATTTTACCCGTGCGACGGCAAGCCCGTCGCCGATCGGAATCAGCAGTGATTCCAACCGTTTGTCCTGTGCCATCTTTTCGTTAAACGCCCGAAGCGCCTGTGTGGCTTCGTCCTGTTCGGATTCGTCATAGACGCGGCCGCTCCAGAGTACGTTATCACCTACGATAATCGCTCCACGATTGGCAAGTCGAATGCACTTCTCCATGTAGCTAGAGTAATTAGCTTTGTCCGCATCGATGAAAAAGAAATCAAACGTTTTTCCCTCTTGTTCAAGACGATTCAGGCTATCCAGCGCTTCCCCGACGTAGTAAGATACTTTGTCGCCAAGCCCTGCTTTCTTTAGATTTTCATGAGCCAGGTCGGCGTATTCCTGTTTAAGCTCAAGCGAAGTCAGATGACCATCGGCCGTAAGTCCACGCAGCAGACAAATACCGCTGTAGCCGCCAAGCGCTCCGATTTCCAGTATGTCCCGCGCACCCGCAATCCCCACCAACATTGAAAGCAATTTGCCGCTTTCCGGCGAGACGGAGATGGACGGCATACCGTGCCGTTCAATGCTGTTCTGCACATGGTCGAGCGCTTCATCCGGCTGAATAAACAGGGAGCGGATATATTCTTCTTGCGTCATTTTTCTATCTACTCCTTTCCTGGCTATGCCAAGGTATGGAAGATGCTAGCCTGTTATGCTTATTCATTCGCTTTCGGTTGCCGATTCCCTTCTCTTTATATGCAGGGTAATACAAGAAAATTTCGTACGATTTATCAAACAAACCAAATCAGCCGATATAAAAAGTGGGCAGAAATCATTGTCCGGGAAGGAGAAGATTGTAATGGATATCGCCGCTGTAGCTACCGCGCTTAAATCCGCTTCGATCGGCAACGCCATCAGCCTGGCCGTTACAAAGAAAGTGATGGACACACAGAAAGAAGCGGGCGCACAGGTAGTGGAGTTGTTGGAGAAAAGTGTACAGCCGCACCTCGGCAGCCGTATCGATGTGCGACTGTAGGAAACGCTTCCTACACAAAAGCCGTTCCCTGAGCGGCTTTTAAAACGTAAACCGGAGCTGTTCATACTCCTCATCCGTTAGCTGATGCAATCGGATGCCAAACAGACGAAGCGGCCGGGTCGAAAAATACACTTCATACACCTGCATGGCCGCACGGTAGATTTCATCCGCCTGGTCCGTAGAAACCGTGAGCGCCATGCTGCGTGAGACGGCCTGCCTGTAGTCGAATTTCACTTCCACGACAACCGTCTTCGTCTTCTTTCGCTTTTGTTTTAATTTCTCCGCGAGCTTCTCGCTAAATTCGCGGGCCGTCCTCGCAATCAAATCCCGGTCCATCGTATCAAATGCGAACGTACGCGAAGACCCGATGCTTTTCTCCCCCTTCTTGCGCTCCGGATTGACCGGCGACTCGTACGTACCGTTTGCCGCCCGGTGCAGATATTCTCCTTTTTTCCCGAACCAGGCGCGCAGCTGCTCGACAGGATGTGCTGCAAGCTCTCCGATCGTATGAATACCTTTGTGCTTCAGGCGCTCTACCGTACTCTTACCACACCCGTGCAGCTTACCGACCGCCTGCGGCCAGAAATAGGCGCGGTACTGCTGCACGCCCATCTCGACAAATCCACCCGGTTTCTTTACATCCGCACACATCTTGGCGATTAGTTTCGTCGGCCCTGCTCCGATACTGCTCGGGATACGCAGTTCACTATACAGCTTGCTCTGTATGTAGGCGGCCACCCTGCGTGACGTATGTCCGCGTGCGACAAGCTCCGTAATGTCAAGATATGCTTCGTCAACAGATGCGACTTCACAGGGGGCAATACGACGCAGAAAACGCATAATCGCCTCCGAGTAGCGCCGATACAACATGTGGTTCGGCTGGACAAATACCGCCTGCGGGCATAGTTTCCGTGCTTCATAGTAGCGCATGGTCGTATACACGCCCCTCGCTTTCGCATCGTAGCTGGCTGCCACAACGATGCCCCGACGCTTCTCAGGGTTACCGGCCACGATGACCGGTTTACCGCGCAGCTGTGGATCATAGCTCTGGTGGACGGAGGCGAAAAACGAATTCATATCGCACAATAAAATCTTTTTTTCTATCCCGGCCACCTCCTCTTCCTTTCTCTATCTCCCATTATAAAACAAGAATATATGTTCGTTAATATGAAAATTTCTCGTCTCTCTTAATGGTGCTTTTGCCTTTCAACGGTTTTTGATCCAGCATTTCATCATTTTCATTTTACTCTATCCGTTTTATCATAGAAGGGCTCTTGAAAAACGAGAAAGGAGGAGTTGGATGTTTATCGTTATATTTATTCTTTCACTGGGTTTATTTTTTGGCATTCGTCGCGCATACCGCAACACCTTTGACGTAAAAATGAAAAAAGTAGAGATTCCCGTCAACCTGCCACAGGGAAAAGAGATAAATATCCTGCACCTCTCCGATATGCATCTTGAGAATCTTTCAGTGACGCCGGAAGCTCTCTATGAAAAGATAAAGGATATAAAAATCGATCTGATTGCTTTAACGGGAGATCAAATCGAACGCAAAAAAAACATTCAACCGTTTATGAAATATATCGAGGCGCTTAAAAAGGTGAATGCGCCGCTTGGCATCTATGTTGTCTTTGGCAATCACGATTACTTGATGCACAGACAAAATGTTGCGCTTTTCCGTAAGACACTGGAGGAGCACGGCTGCATCGTTCTGCAAAACGAAAACAAAGTTCTACAGCTGGGCCATACGGTTCTGAATATCGTGGGCATTGATGACTTCAGCACTCGCCGGAGCAATATCGCCAAATCGTATGAAGGTATAGACGACGGCGTCACGCTTGTACTGACGCACGATCCGAATGTTGTTCTTCATATGGATGAAGTGCCTTTCGATTACCTGCTCTCCGGGCATTTCCATGGCGGGCAGATTCATTGGCCGAAGCCTTATCACCTGGTAAAAATGGGCAAGCTGGCGAGAATGAACATTATTAAAGGATTGCAGTACCAGAATGAAAAACCTTACTACATCAGTGAAGGATTGGGTCAAACCGGTGTTAATATCCGCACAGGGTGCCGCCCGGAAATTACGCTTCACACACTAAAAGCAAAAGAATCCGAAAAAAATAAGCTTGCCGGATAAAAATCTCCAGAAGCAATTTGACGTTTGGAGTTTTTTATTGTTATTGGCAGCGGGCCGGTGCACATACTTGAGGCGGTTCTTACACATTAATAAAGTACAACCGCCTGAAAGGAGAGAGCACGGCATGAAGACTCTTTTTAAAGTCTGGTCGTTTCTCGACGGTCTTTATTTTTCTTGCTCCCGATTAGAGTATGTTAATAAAAAGACCAAAAACATTTTCCGGGTAAAACTTCTTACGTATCGCGGAAAAAGCATTGCACTGTCAAACGGAACTTATATACGTGCAAATGATGTTTTGCTTAAAATACACCTGCATAACTGCTTGCTTATGAGCGAAATCGCCGACATCAAAAATGACACGAAGCGGGCAATATACGTGTATCAGCGTGTAAAATCTTCCATGCCGGGATTGGCCGATTTTATTCGTAACCACCCGAAAACGGAAAAAATCAAAGGCATTATCGGCGTTACGATCCTATCCCGTGGCGTTTCCCGGCTCGGCTTTGAAGTAAAGGATATACCCAACCCTTATTATCGGGCAATGAGGCAGTCCTATATGAAGCCAATTTTTCTTTTATGCCACGCTGGTAAGAACGTTTCCCGGAAACCGGAAAATCTGGTCCCTAAGTTTCTTATCATGCCAAAGGACCGGATTTTCAGTCAATACTTACAGCAAGTATAGTGTTACCAGGAGAAAAATATTTACTGTCTGACCCTCTAAAGTTTGATACAATAAAATTAGAAAATTCAGTATAAACCAGGGAGGGGTAAAACATGGCAGAGAAGTATCCCGTTCTTCAGGACGCTGTACCTTTTTTCTTTGAGGGCAGCGATATTGGCGTACTCGTGCAGCATGGGTTTACCGGTACGCCCCAAAGCATGCGCTTTCTCGGCGAATCGCTTGCGGAAGCCGGCTTCACCGTATACGGTCCCCGTTTGAAAGGCCATGGTACACATTATGAAGACATGGAGATGACCACATACGAAGATTGGATTGCTTCCGCAGAAGAAGGATACCGGAAACTGCAAAACTCTTGCCGCCAAGTGTTTGTGGTCGGCTTATCCATGGGCGGTACCATCGCGCTGCACCTCGCTCAACAGCACCCTGAGATTGGCGGCATTATGCTGATTAACGCGGCCATCCGCGTGGAGAACTTCGAAGCGCTGCGCAATGAGACAGCACGCTATCTCGATGCCATCGGATCTGATATTAAGGCACCGGGTGTCGCGGAACTTGCCTACGACAAAACTCCGGTCGCCTCGGTTAAAGAATTTCTTATATTCAAAGACCTGGTAGCCTCACGCCTTTCGTCTGTTACCTGCCCCGCTCTGGTACTCGTATCTCGCGAAGACCATGTGGTTCCGCCCGCTGACTCCAATTATATTCTCGAACACATCGGATCCCAACTAAAGGAAAAAGTTGTACTGGAAAATTCGTATCATGTCGCTACACTTGACAATGATAAAGAATTGATTGCCCGGCAGTGTGCTGCTTTTATTAATGAAATTTATCAATCAAAGGTTAAACCGTAAGCATTACCAAAAAAATGAACAAGAGAGACGGGAACACGCTTTATTTATACTCCCGTCTTTCTTGCTTTTATTGAAATTTTTATAAGAATACGCTGCTGCAGCGGAACAATAAATCAGCCTTTCTTCCCTGACACCATCCGTCTATAGACTGATCCTTCTTTCCATTCATTCTTTTATAGTAGGAACTGTCGATAAAAAATGGAAATTATAAGGAGAAAGGATAAGGTAATATGAAAGCAGCTCCCGTAATCGGCAAAGAACGGATTGCCGCGCTCGATATTATTCGCGGATTCGCCCTGCTTGGAATTCTTCTCGTCAATATGCCGGCGTTTCATTCTCCAGATTTTCTAAGGCAGATGTATTCCCTGCCCGAGAACCTGTCGCCATCCGATGGGTGGGTACGCCTGTTCTTCGACATGTTTGTCCAAACGAAATTCTATACGATTTTCTCTTTTTTATTTGGGCTGGGCTTCTATATCTTTATAAGCCGCGCCGAACAAAAAGGGCTTGCGATGTACCGACTATTTTCACGCCGGCTGCTGATTCTTCTCATCTTTGGTTTGCTTCACCTTGTCTTGTTGTGGTATGGCGATATCCTCCATACATACGCACTTATTGGCTTTTTGCTTTTGTTCTTTTACAAACGAAGCAATAAAACAATCATAGGCTGGGCATTCGGTCTTCTGTTTGCGTTTTATGCCCTCTTAACCGCGCAATTGCTGTTTGAGCCTGCTTCTTTTATTGCGCAGCGGCAGGCCATCGGAACAGAAAAGCTTGGCGAAGCGATAAAAATGTATCAGGATGCTTCCTACCCGGATTGGATAACCTACCGGGCAAAAACAGAAGTTACCGTTATCCTGAGTAATACACCATTCTTGATACCGTCCATTTTGCCGATGTTCCTGTTCGGTCTATACGCCGGACGACGCGGAATTTTTCAGCATCCGGCACAGCATGTGATCTTTATTAAGCGGGTCTGGTTTGTCAGCATGCTGCTCAGCATACCACTGACCGTCCTGGTTGCTTTGCTTCATTTTGAAGTTCTCTCATTTGGTGCCCGTCAATCACTTGCCCGTCAGCTGTTTGTTCATCTAAGCGGTCTTGCCCTGTGTTTTTTCTATATTTCGTCGCTTACACTGGTGCTTAAGAAATCGGACTGGCAAAAACGGCTGCGACCGCTCGGCTTCGTCGGTCAAATGGCGCTAACAAATTACCTGATGCAAACAATGCTTGCCCTGTCTATCGTTTTTGCATTTGATCTGTTTAACAATATGAGCCTGACAGCCGGCATGTTTCTAAGCTTAGGAATTTATTTCCTGCAAATCGTCTTTAGTTCCCTGTGGCTTAGAAAATACCGTTTCGGCCCCTTTGAGTGGCTCTGGCGTTCTCTGACATATGGTCAGATTCAACCGATAAAATAGCGCTAAGCGTTCATGCACTTTCATAAGAAATTCAATTATTAAGGTGAAAATGATTATCATTTTCTTAAATATATGTTATACTCTGCTTATAAAACCCGGAAATCGTCTGTCTGATGAATTACTTATAAGAATAAAGGGGAGTAGATATACGTGCTATATCAGCTCAGAGGACTTACGGACATTGCTGCCGTATTACTAAACGAGAGAAAATGTGGCGGAGCCATCGAAGCGGAGAGCATTCGCCTGCGCTCTGGTGAAGAATTCTCCAATGCTGTCATTATAAGCGTCGATGGTGCCGGCAGTTCCATCTACACAATCGGGTTCATATGCGAAACAGGGCAACATTACCTTGTACATGTTAATGATATCAGTATGATTACCAATCCGAGACATATGTGGACATGCAAAATAAGAAACCAAATCGTTCGTAAAGAGAAACTTGAGAGGAAACTCCGCTATCTGGAAAAATTATGCCGGTTAAATGAGGGAAGCACATTGCAGCCATTCATTGAAGAAGTCCAGCTCCTTATCAACGATATTGGATTGGAACAAATCAGAAGAACAGGAATGATGCTCCCTGTGAAGTTAATCGAGGAAAAGAAAGTTTTGCATATTGCATAGTTTGAGGGGGCAGCCAGCTTTCTTGATATTTTATCAAGAAAACTGGCTGCTTCTTTTTCAGTGAAAATCATGGTATAAAGAAAAAAGAGAGGAAAGTTGAAATCATCCTCTCGTTCTGTTCTCTCTTTTCCCTCATACCCCAAAGGTTAGCCGCCCTCCCTATGATTTTCATGTCGGGGTTGCGGCTCATCGGCCATGGTCGTTTTGTTTATACAGGATGATATGTGGTAATTATAATTATTAGTGCAAAAGTAAGGGAAGATAATGCGAAAGGGGATCAAATCTAAATATGGCTCAGCAACTGTCACAACTGTACGATGTATTCAGCCGCACAATAGATGCTATTCATACCTTTATGGACATGCTTTCCCCTGTCATCTCTGATGCACAGGATGAGCACCAGCGCCTTTATTTTCATCATATTTATGAAGAGGAAGAGCACAGATTGGAACGGCTGAAAGAATTGCTTCCTGAGCTATCCGGCTTCTTAGCCAGCGAACAGAATGTCAACAGCGGAAGCAAAAGGTTTAGCCGCCTTCTTCAAAATATCAATCTCGAAAAATTCGGGCTTCATAACTTCCTGGAGCATTTGGATTTAGCGATGTATCATTTTAAAGATCCCGAGCACATCCAGATGCTTACGTCTATGCTGGAGCAAACGAAAGCGGACTATACGCTGGTAAAAGACATTCTTGCCTACATGAACGAAGACCCATCCATTTCTGTCTCCTTAGAGTCCAATAAAGAATCGCATTCGCACGTTGTAGCGACTACCGCCCATGATGATACAAATAAGAATAATATTGCACCTACTGCATCTACAGATAGCATGCTTTCTCTTTCTCCCATGCAGATGCGTAAAGGATTAAGCGTAGGAAGTTTAAAACAAAACCGCTAATCAAAACCAGGAGGTTTATACATATGGATAAAAAAAGCAAATTCCCTGACTCCCCGCTAAGCCATCAGGAATGGAGCAGGCTGGAAGCGACCGTAATCGAGACAGCCAGACGACAACTTGTCGGACGTCGCTTCATCGATATTTACGGCCCTTTAGGTGAAGGGATTCAAAGCGTAAGCAACGATATCTTTGAAGAATCGCAAAGCGGGGGGATCAGCCTGCGCGGGGAATCACTGGAACTATCCCAGTCAACCCGCCGGGTTAATTTGTCCATCCCAATGTTATATAAGGATTTCATTCTGTACTGGCGCGATCTTGAGCAGGCCAAAACGCTGGGAATTCCAATCGATATGAGCCCTGCGGCCAATGCTTCTGTCCAGTGCGCCCGCCTCGAGGATAATCTCATCTTCAACGGTTTTTCCGAATTTGAGCTGCCGGGCTTAATGAATGTGAAAGGGCGCCTCACCCATATTCGCGATGAATGGATGAAACCGGGCAAAGCTTTTGAAGATGTAGTCGACGCTATCAGCAAACTGCAGCAAGTAGGACATACCGGTCCTTACGCGATGGTACTGTCCCCTGCGCTTTACTCGCTCCTCCATCGTGTTCATCCGGGAACAAACGTGTTAGAAATTGAACATATTCGCGAACTAATTACAGACGGCGTATTCCAATCGCCGGAAATCAAAGGAAAGGCCGGTGTTATCGTAGCCACAGGCCAGCATAACTTGGATTTGGCGATCGCCGAAGATTTTGATACCGCCTATCTTGATACCGAGCACATGAATCACCTTTTCCGGGTTTATGAGGCCATCGCTCTTCGAATCAAACGTCCAAGTGCCATTTGTACACTTGAAGACGCTGATGACGGGAAATAAATTACATGCTTATATTAAAAGGCACCAGTCTCCGGTGCCTTTCCTGCTCTATTTGAATGGAGGGATGTCATTGAAACGCAAAACTTTAACGGTCGGCTCATTAATCAGCAAAAACCGGCAAATGATTCCTTCAGAAGAGATACCCAAAGAGATTGACGTTCAACCTGCCAGCATTCGTCTTCGACAAAACCAATCGTATTTTGAAGTAGTTCCTCGGCCTCATCAGACACTGTTAGATGCCGCCTTAGAACAGAAGCAATTCATTGATTTTAAATGCCGAAAAGGAACGTGCGGACGCTGCAAAGTCAGAGTAACAGAAGGCGCTTCTCTTTTACATCCCCCGCATGAAAAAGAACGGATAAAGTTACAGCATTCACTTGCTCAGGAATATCGATTAGCCTGCCAGGCGATGATAAGATAACAAGAACCATCATGTCAACCCTTATGAGAGTCAGCGACAAAGCTTGCTCTTTTTTGTTCCATCAAATGTAAAAACCACCTGAAGAACGCTAATGATCGCTGGAATACAGGGCTTTGGATGAACGTGTAAATAAACGTTACAATAAACACCGGCCCACCTAAAAGATATCCTAGAATTAATACCAGACTTTCGACAACAATGCGGGCACGACTAACCGATAACCCCGTCTTATCAGAAACGGAAAGCATAAATCCGTCCCGCGGGCCTGCTCCGATTCCTGCCGCTACATAAACGCCTCCACCAATGCCGGTAAGAATAATTCCGATTAAAAGGATCGTATAATCCAGCCATGAATGTGTAGCTGTAGGCAGGATATTCAGCCATAAAAAAAAGTCCATGATAGGTCCGATTAAAAGTGCATTTAAAAAGGTCCCAATGTTTATATATCTGCGGTCAACAAGCAGAGAAACCAGCACAAGCGTAAGACCGCAAACGACAGACCATGTTCCTATTGTTAAGCCGTACCGTTGATATAACGCTACGTTGAGCACTTCCCACGGATGCAGACCAAGATACTGAACCTTAACGGCAATGGCATTACCTAAGCCAAAAAAGGTTAAGCCTAAGAAAAAGAAAAAATAACGCAAGACTCTCATCACTGTACTCCTATCTATTTATTAGCACGGTATTGATGTTGCTTCCTCCATTATATCGCTTTTCTCTGAAAATCAGGAGGGAAGAGCGGAGGAAGAGAGCGGCATGTTATTTCGTTACGCTCCAGTGTATGCCATCGGATGATTTGGGAACTACTATAACGATTACGACTAATAAAGATAGGAGTTAAATTATGAGAAGGATTTTCATTTTAGGAAACCTACTGTTTATTCTAATTCTGTCAATCTTACCTTCATGCTCAAATTATGATGAAAAATATCAAACAGGGCAAAAGAATACTTCTGTACAGTCCCGGCCTGCTGATAACTCACAAGTTGAAATAACACGAGGAGCCAGAGGCGGACGCGGCGGGGCAGGCATAGTCCCTCGTAGACCAACAGGCGATCCGTATCGCTCCGGCTATCGCTCACCTACTACACGACCGGCTCCATCTCCGGGAATAGGACGTGGATTTCTGGCATTTGGCTTAGGCGCACTTTTCGCAAGCATTTTGAATCCGTTCGCCGGAGCGTACGGATTTGGTTTTTCGTTGATCGGGTTGCTATTTTGGATTGCAGTATTGTTTATTATTTATAGGTTTTTTCGCAAGTTACTGTAAAGCGAAATCTTATACCAATAAAAAAAACCGAAAAAACCTTTATACCGGGTCTTTCGGCTTATATTCCGCACCTGCGCCTGCTCATCTTTTTATGTAACAAAAATCGATGTCTGCACATGTTGGTCAGCTTTATCCTCACACTGGCGTTGGAATGAGCAGCTGACGCATTCCGCGGATTTTACAGCTTGCCTATAACTACTCCGCTCCTTAAATCTCTTTTTTATTTCCTCCATATAAGCAGCGGACTTTATGCGATCCTCTTCTTTCGGGCACCATACATCTTTCTTTCCGGACAGAAGAGAAATTAATTCGATTTTTTCCGGCGTACGTTCGAACGCTTCTTCCGAGAATAGAAGAGCCATATGTCGATAACCGGTGAATTTATCCAAACTTTCGTCCACCAAATACTTTTGGATGATTAAAGATTCAGCTCCCCACTGTACGACATGAAACGTCATGGATAGGTCAAGCTGAAGCTGCTTGCTGTGCGTCCGCAATGTTTCAAACAAAATGACAGGCGGTTTACTCTCCCGTTCTTTCAGAAGGTTGCTGGTAAGGTGATTCGCTACATTGGCAAGTACAGTATAATAATGACTTTTAGACTGAAACAGATGGACCTTCTTTACCCAATACGTATCAAGTAAACGCAATACATTGGTTACCGTTCTGCCTTGTGGTGGCAATGTAAAATAATCTTGAATCACCAAATGAACGACATAGGATACCATCTGCTTCCACGTATATTGCTGCTGCTTTTTCAGTTGTTTCAAATAAAACTGATGGGGACATCGGCTAAACTCTTCAATGTGCCAATCAGCAAGTGTCTTCACTGAAATACAAGAAGCTTGATCGTTCATCCGGCGACCCTCCTTTATCTTTAATAAATTCAAACAGAGGCTATGCAGTAACGCTCAAGGCAGCAGCAAATTCTTTCCCGAAGTTTCGGCACGTATCTTGCTCTGCCGCTTCCGGAGCCAGCTCGATTTTCAACCCTTCCAGAATGATGTCCGCTCCCGCGCCTTTTGCCTGTGCTTCCAATATTTCTACTGCGGCACAAAAATGCTCGTAAGACGTATCCCCCGATCCGAACACGGCTGCCCTTTTTCCCGATAAATCGATCGTTTCCATGTCTTCATAGAAATCTAAAAATTCGTCCGGTAGCTCTCCATCTCCCCATGTATATGCTCCAAGCAGGAATCCATCGTATTCAAGCAAATCGGAAACATTCGTGTCCATTACTTCTTTTACATCCACGTCTATTCCCTGAGATTTGGCTCCTTCCGCTATAAGCCCGGCAATTTCTTCCGTATTGCCGGACATGCTCGCATACACTATAAGAATCTTGGACATCGTTTCTTCACTCCCATAAAATGATAATGAATATCAATTTCAACTTAAATATATCAATAATGATAATCGTTGTCAATTATTAATTCAAATTGCTTTTAAAAAATCAACATTCTTTCGTGATTCGAAATAAGAACTGAAATACCAAAGGTCAACCCTTCTGTTACTCCACATAAAAAGAGCCTGAAACCATTTACTATCAAAGGTTTACAGGCTCATGTTTTCCATATTCGATTATACTTCCACAGCAGAAAACCACCATGACGTTTCAGCCGCAACCCTGACATGAAAATCATGGGAAGAACAACTGACTTTTGCGGTACGAAGGAAAAGAGAGCAGAGAACGAGACAATGATTTCAATGTGGAAAAAAGCGAACGCCTTTTTCTTCCCTTTTCTTCCTTTCGCAAATAATATGCAAAGATCTGAGAATAAAACTGACTCTTTTGGTAAAAGTTATTGAATGGGTCCAACGCGACCGCTAAGTTGTTGTTCAGCCATCCGCACAAGACGCTTTGTAATTTCTCCACCTACAGAACCGTTTTGGCGAGAAGTAGTATCTGGGCCAAGTGCTACACCAATTTCAGTAGCGATTTTGTACTTCATTTGGTCCAGTGCCGCTCTTGCTTGTGGCGCGGCCAATTGATTTGTGTTACGTGTTTCGTGTTGTTGACGATGTGGCATAATCATCATTCCTCCTATGCAGGTCATATTGGTGCTTCATATTCTTACAATTCCGCAAAGGGATGATATTATGTATGCGCTATATTAGTAATTTTTTCAAGATAAAATAAAAGACTCGGCTGCGCGCCGGGCCTCTTTCTGTTCTTCCATTTCTCTTAACCAACGGTCAAATTGTATTTTCCTTGCTTATATTCACGTATCCACCGATAGATAATACGACTATTTATTTTATACTGCCTGGCTACGTCGCTAGGCTTTTTTGATTCCAACACCATCTTTACTACCTCATACTTAAACTCAACTGAATACTTTCTTTTCATTCCTATTCTCCTTTCGGTAACCCGGCTATCATCATTCCCATGGAACCTTAGACCCGTGGCTTTGCGTCCTCATCTTTCAATGAGTTTGCCTTTTCGACATATATTAGGATACCAAAAAATGCAA
Organism: Aneurinibacillus danicus; assembly: GCF_007991215.1. Lineage (GTDB taxonomy): Bacteria > Bacillota > Bacilli > Aneurinibacillales > Aneurinibacillaceae > Aneurinibacillus > Aneurinibacillus danicus. The sequence continues at coordinate 6,695 of NZ_BJXX01000050.1, read as the reverse complement.
AGTAAAAAAATACATATTACTAAGTTTATATTATTTTTATAATAAATAGAGGCTAGTAAAGAACCCACCAGCCCAGGCTGGTGGGTGTTGCTTTTAATCATATAAAACATTCTCTCCCTCTATATGGAATGTTATGTCAAACTTAAACTCTGGTTTTAGTTGAATTTAAAACAAATACAATACGCTGATGAATATAAGATAATTTGCTTAACATCAGTAAAAATTCTTCATTCTTACACGATTTGTATTGCGATAATATACGGGCTATAACCTTGGCTTCCTTTTGTAATTCGACAACATTAAAACAATTATCGATTCTCTTAATAAATTCAATGCTCATTCTTAATTTGAACTCTTTACTAAGAGTACGTAACCCTCCTTTTTAGTTTTTATCAAAAAAGAATATAAAAACGCAATTATAATTTGAATTTATCTACGGACAATTGTAATTCTTGCGCAAGATTTCTGAGGGTAATAGTAAAATCCGACAAATCATCTATTGAAGAGGATTGCTTTTCAATGGCCGACGCGATATTTTCTGAACCAACGGCCACTTCTTTTGCTACCCCCGCCATTTCCTGTATAGAAGCTGTTACCTGTTCTGCCCCTGCAGATATTTGCTGGGAAGCTGCTGATACTTCCTGGATTTGATTGTTCACATGTTGGAAGGCCATTCTAATACTCTCTAAAGATTTGCCCGCCTTATTAATAACCACCATTCCATACTCAACTTCATCCGCTTCTTTCTGCATACCGGATATAGCCTTACTAGTATCCTCCTGCATTTGCTTGATAAACCCGGCAATCTCCTCTGCCGATTTTTTCGATTGTTCAGCAAGTTTCCTTACTTCATCTGCTACAACCGCAAAACCTTTTCCATGTTCCCCGGCACGCGCAGCCTCAATAGCCGCATTTAAGGATAACAAATTTGTTTGTTCTGTAATCTCAGTAATCACATCTGTAATTCTTTCAATCTCCTTAGAATGGTCCCCTAATTTTTTAACCAACAAAGTCGTATCATCCACTGACTTACTAATAGATTGCATCTGTTGAATCGCCCTGGACAACGCTTCATTTCCGTTTTCTACCTCTATCACAGAATTTTCAGAGGTTTCAGCTACTTTAGATGATGACTCGGCAATACGTTCAATTCCTATTGCTGTTTCCTCCATCGTACTTGCCACCTCTTCTCCCGTTTGAGAAGAGGCTTCTGCTCCCTGATTCAGCCCCTCAACAGTAATAGCAATTTGCTTGCTGGCTTCGTTTGTTTCCTCCATATTTTTAATCAATTGTTCCGATAAGGCTGTAACATGACTACTGGCATCATTTACCTTTGTGATAATCCCTTTTAGCCCTGTTACCATTTCATTAATTGCACTAGCAAGTTCTCCTATCTCGTCTTGAGACTTCGTATCAATCGTCTTTACCGTTAAGTCTCCTTCACTTATCTTTTTCGCTATACGACTAACATGCAAAATAAGTTTGATTTTTTTATTAAATAACCATATAAATACACCGATACAAATGAGTGAAAATAAAGCAATACCTCCAGCTATAACCCCTTTTATAAGAGGAAGCGATCCATAAAATTCTTCCGGGTATACAGCAATACCAAGTGTCCATCCCCAGGGTTGGTAATACTCCACATAGCTCATTTGTGGTCGTTCTTGAGTCTCACCTTGATTTTTCCACATATAGGTTAATAATCGTTCATCAGGATTACTATTTTTGCTAGCTTTTACAAGCTCCCGTACCAAATAAGAGCCGTCTTCAAGCCTGAAATCTTTTTGATTTTGTCCTTCATATCCTAGCGGATGCATAACTGAAAGGTAATTATCATCATAAGCCCACATATAGCCTTCTTTTTTATAGATAAAATGCGATTTACTTAAATCACGCTTTTTTTTATCTTCTAACAGCGGACCGTTGATATAGTCCTTTGCTCTATTTTTGGCTTCTTCCAATGTGAGCTGACCGTTTTTTACCTCTTCATCCAGTACTTGAATCACCGTGATTGCACCACCAACAATTTGGTGTAAATTCTCGATGCCGGCCTTCTCAAGTTCGCTTTTTGCAGCATAATAAGTAACAACACCTACCAGAGAACTTGAAATAATGATTGAAACGGTTACCATTATAATTAATTTCCACCGTATACTAAAACCAGTTTTTCTTTTTATCATGGCAATGTTCTCCTTTTATAAAGACTGTTTTAGCCTCCCCATATTCGCATATCCAGCGATATACCATCCTACTATTTAGTTGATATTTCCTGGCTGCCAAACTGCACCTGTATCCTTCTATTCCTTTGCTAATCACTATGTAGTTAAATGCTTAAGAATAAATTCTTCTCGTCTCAAATTTTTCTCATCTCATCCCTCTCATCATGACTCTTTGTAACGATAAACAAATACATAAATACGATGCAGCATCCTATATGTAAACAATACTTAGAACAAACAGAAGATACGTGGAGAATCAAAATAAAAAAGGCCATACCGCTCCCCGGGATTACCGAATACGGAATAGCCTTTTCTTAAATTTAATACGTTTTTTAAGAAGATTTCGGTAACCCGGCTATCATCATTCCCATGGAACCTTAGACCCGTGGCTTTGCGTCCCTATCTTTCGATAGGTTTGCCTTTATCGTTAAATTAAGTTTTATAGTTAATTAGTACTTATACTTTTTATATTATAATCAAGAAGATCAGCCACTTCAACACTGTAATAGCCCTTAGAGTCATTTCTAAGCCAATCTTTCGCTAACTTCTCCCCAATCATTTTATTGGCAGGACCCAAAAGATGAATGGAATCGTTAAAATATTCATTAGGGATTAACTGCTGATAGGAATAGACATGAAAATCATACGAAGAAACCAGATCCGTAATGTACTTATTATTTTTTTCAAACATCTCTTTATCAAATTTATCGGATAAAGAAAGTAACTTTGTGTTAATAGGACTTACAACAAATACTATATTAATATCATTCATTTTGGCATACTTAAGAATTTCAATAAATGGCTGAAGGGAACGTTGATCCTTTTCAAAATCATTTACATTATATACCTTCTCATAGTGTGCAAGCCTCTCTTTATCCCAATACGTGTCATTCCAAACTCTATATTTATTTTGTTCCCAACTGTTCTGTGAATTTGAGTTCTCTACAGGATTAGACTCTTCGTTTTGTTCGTCATTATGCTTAAACTCACCAATTCCCCTTCTTTTTAATTCTTCTCTGGAAATGAAGTCTCCAAACATTGGATAGTAAATACTCGGACTTTTTTGTATCTCTTCCGAGAAAAAAGGATAGGATATATTCATTACATAATCTTTAATCCCAGTGTATTGATGTACATAACGCATCATAAACAAATGATCCAGAAATCTCCCACCTGGTAAGCCAAAGTTGTATACCTGAATTGGCAACCCATTCTTCTGAAGCTTTGCTTCCATAAAAACGGGTATTGTCTCATCAGCCTGTGAACTAACGCCAGTAACAACGGAATCACCAATAAAAGCAATTTTGTTTCCTCGATGCTGATTCACTGTTTGAACGTATTCAACAAACTCTGAATGTGGCGTTCTTGTTTGTTTTGATAGCCGATAATGATGCATAAATTTATTGTCCTGACTCCCCTCTTCTAAATCGATGGCAAAGACCGGCATAGGGAATAGCATGCCAATAAGTATTAATAACACTGCAACAATCTTAAAACCAAACACTCTCCATCCCTCACTGCTTTTTTTCTAGTATCTAAGAAAGGTAACCTTCTATTTTCAAAAACTTAGATTATTATACTCCATAATAAGATAAAATAACCAGAGAATTACCAATCCATTCTTTAATTTATTAGGCTTATACAACTACGCCACCGTCCACTTCCGAGATAAACCAAGAAAAACTCGGAAGAATGCAGCAGGAGGTGATACTTTGCCAGGTATTCCATCTGATGCTCGTGCACGTTACTGAACGGAAACCGTGTCAGCTTCTTCGTGTTCTGACCTAAAAATTTCACCACGGTTGGCCGCTTATTCATAACGGTCACGTCCTGATTTTCATAGAGTTAGTTTGCACTCTCGGTTCGCATAGCTCATTCGTTCTTCTCCGTTTGCCTATAGCCACTTTTTTCAATCCTCGTAGTGTGTTTCATCCCATATGCTTTTTTCATCAACAAAGATTTTTTTCATATTTTTTACCTGACATATAATTTATAATGATGTCCCAACAATAAAAAACAACGAAGTATTGACAATAAGGATATACTTGCTCTATTTTAATAACGATAATCATTATCAAATAAACACTTTTTATTTTTTTGTAAATTATTGATAATGAAATTCATTACTAACTAGAGGGAAAGGCGATCTTAATGAGAAAATTAGCAAAAACAGGGATGGGGAGTCTACTACTGACGTCGCTCCTTATTCCAGTAGACACAATTACGTATGCCCGATCAACCGAGCCGGAGATAACTGTACGAAGTTGGGACAACTATGGATATGGCGTATCGGTCTCGGTTGATAAAATTCATACACTGCAGGCTGGAAAGTCGGAGGGAAGTGCTGTCACTACCATAGAATTCGAAGAGATGGTTCCCGGGACGTTTTTACCGGGCAGGAAAATTACTTTCTCGTTGCCTACAGGAATAACTGCGGAAGAAGCAATTAAAGTGTCCCATAATAGTGACCTGACAATCGAAACAACAAAAAGTACAATTACGATTTATGTGCCAGTTAACCGGCAGGAAAAAAAGTATCGCTTAACAGCAACAATGCGCTTAATAGCAAGTGTGGGCTACCAGGGGGATATGGAGGCAACCATTCAAGGAACCGGAATTCCCACGCGCAATGTCTTGATCGCACACGTAATGCCGGCACCGGTCATTCGTCTTGAAACCATTCCAAAACCGGCTTCTCTACTGCTGGGTAAACAATATCAAACAGCACCTGATCTTCTCTTTACCGAAGAAGTAAAAGGAGCGTTTCAAAAAGAAGGAGATGCAGACGTTACCTTCTATTTACCTTATAAGGGAATTTATTTTAGCGAACTGCCTACGATTAAAGTAGAAAAAGGAGATCTTACGATTGATCCATATTCGGTTCGATTATTGGAAAATAAGAATGAAATGTACGAGAATGCGGTTACATTTAAAATAAAAAAAGAAAGTACGCAACCGTCGACCATTAGGGTATCAAATATAAAGCTTGCGACGAATCGGATGCTACCAGACGGTGCATATCATCTTAATATAAAAGGGGATACCTTTTCTCATGCATTACTAACCTATGAATCAAAGAATATAAGTCAACTCTTATATGGTTTAATTAATCATTCTACGGGGACCTCTGCTGCAGACAGTAAAAAGGGTGAAATTCTGCTTATGCCAGGTAAAAGCAGTTATTATGAAGGCAAGACAGAAAAACAATTGTCCATGGCTCCATACATAAAGCAAAACCGTATGTATGTACCTGTAGATTTCTTTGTAGATGCTTTGGGAATTCGCAAGGATAATATCATATGGGATGAGACGGCTCAAATGTTGACCCTTTTTAAAGATTCGAAGGTTATACAATTGCAGGCAGGAAGCAATATTGTCAGATTGAATCAAGCAAAAATACCGATTTCTACAGGCATAGACCGTAAAGATGGAAAAATAACAGTTCCCTTAGCTTTAATGACTTCTTTGCTAGGCGTAAGTAAGAAATGGGACCCTTCAAGCGGAAATGTAATACTTAATCCATCTTAAATCTCTCATGGCTAAAGCTACGAGATTCCTGCGGTTGTTACAAATCTTGTACGTTGGACTCAACTCTTAAGCTTACTGCTTGGTTTTCGCTTTTCAGCTAGAGAGGGCGAAGAAGGTTGAATGTGTAATATTACTCTCAAAAAGCGACGAAAATCAAGCCGCTTTTGTAAAGCATTCTCCCAAACATACTTCCAATGGCGCCCGATATCCCAAAGCGGAATGAGGGCGTTGTTCATTTATCAAAAATAAAAAAACGAGTATCCTCGAAAAAAGCTCATTTTTCACTATGTATACCGCTATGATTAGCCGCTCTCAGATTCCGTATGAGGAAAGTTGAAAAGAAAAAGCAAAAACTCCGAAAAATAATAAATGAACAGGTTGTGGTGAAATTATGAACATAAAGAAAGAGGCGTGTTCGTGCAACACGTCTCTTTCTTCGTTAACCATTAGCTATTATTCGTTTTCAACTTTTCCCTGATGATGTTTTTGGAATTGCGCTTTTAGCTCATCCACCGTAACGCCCTTTTGTTTTGCCAGTTCTTCAAGTTTCGCTTCACGGTCTTTTTGGAATTGTGCTTTTAGCTCATCCACCGTAATGCCCTTTTGTTTTGCCAGTTCTTCAAGGTTTACTTTTTGATGATGTGCAAAACGGAAATCTTTAGAAGGATGATTTGTTTGTGTCGTTGTCTCTGCAGCAAAAACAGAGCTGAATGATGCAAGTGCGAATACAGCACCTAATGTTGTCGCAGCTACTTTCTTTTTCATTTTCATTGGTTCATGTCCTCCTATCTGATTTTGTTTTTATCTTGCTTACATACATAATATAACGAATCAATGTGGGAAAACTGTCACGCAATTGTGTGAAATTGTGAAAAAAAGAATGAACCAAGGGTATTGATTATACAGTATGATCCAGGGTATCTAACTGTTGATGGCTATTTTTTC
>NZ_BJXX01000049.1 GCF_007991215.1 Aneurinibacillus danicus | reverse complement strand
GCCATGGTGGTTTTTTGTCAAAATACGATAAAAAGCACCCTGTTCCAAATTGGAATAGGATGCTGTGAAAAACTTGTATAAAAAAAATCGATATTTGCCCGCTTTTCTTATTTACTAATTTAATTGTTCTTGAAGGATTTCTTTTAGGAGTCTTAGTCCATCATAGTTAAACAAGAAGAGGAGCAACGATGTAGAAGGGTACTACCCTGGATTAATAACAAAGATTTTCATCCGGTTCAATACCATTTGCTTCACAATAATCACGATATCGCTTGTATATAGCGAACACATCATCTTCACGATAAATAGTATTATCTTGCTCAAAGAACTGTATGCTACCGGTAAGTATAAATAGTGTTGTCATGCCTTCCACTGGATCTGCACAGAGAGTATGGATATCACCAGGCGGTTCAAAAATAAGTGTTCCCGGCTTTGCTTTCCAGTCTTTTTCGAGATAATGCCACTTTCCTTCAATTACGTAACCGATAACAGAACCCCCAGTATGACGATGACGGGAAAGCTTAGCCCCTTCATCGACTTTAAACAGCATAATCCAGAGTCCCGTCGTAAAGTCGAATCGAAGTGGCTTGAACCAAGAACCGCCATCTTCAAAAAATGGTATCCACGGCATGTCAGTGGAATGGTTAACTCGATCCGGAAGCATAAATCGCTCCGTAAATGCATTCATCACGTCATCTACAATGCGTGACGATACTTGTTTTGTCTCCATAATGAATACCTCCTATAAAATTAAATTCGCTTTTTTATAACGCAAACATTATGCCAAAAATTAATTCTTATCTGATAATAAAAATATAGAGAGAAATATTTCATAAAGTTAACAACTATATCCCATTTTCAGTGTTAATTATAAGGATTTTAGATGTTTTCTTAGACATTTTTATACAAAATAATAGAAAAAACGCCCGCAAAATTTTATTGTGTATAGACTATTTACATCATATGACTGTTAGAGACATGTGCAGGAAAATGCGACACTGTAGCTATCAAAGACATATGAATCAATATGCGACGTCTGTACATCTCTTCTTGAAATGTAGTAACTCCCTACCTTTTGTGTGGATACGGAATAAGGAAAGAACAAATGAGAGAGGAAATCAAAACATGTGATAATTCAGTATATTTAGTATATAATAGTAGATTATAGAAGTGAAAATAGTGTTTATATCAATAAATACACATTACGGTAATTTTAAAAACAAATTTGTGTAAGCGGTTACTATCATCTATGATACCTATCTGCAGTAAATACACTGCTCATGCCCACTTTTACATTACTTTATAAAGGATGATCATAGCATGAACAGCCCATTTATTCCCTTAAATATTTCTTCTTCACCAAAGAGTGAAAAAGTTAAAATTGAAAGAGCCTGGGAACATTTTATATCAGGTAAAAACCTCGTCACAGAAGTGAGATCTTTAACTTATCAATCCTGGGAACGATCTGTAAAGCATGGGGTACATCCCATTCAAGGAAAAGCCCCAACTGTTTTATCACAAGATAAAATTCAAGAGTACCAATCGACAAATCACCTTTATTCTATTACAGAACCTCTACTTATTAAACTTAAAGATTTAGCGATAGACTCAGGACATTTAATCGCTTTTTGTAACCATAATGGAGAAATATTATATTTAGATGGAGATTCACCACTTATACAAAAAGCCGAAGAAATAAACTTCGTTTTAGGAACTTCATGGTCGGAGCTCCATGTAGGAACCAACGCTATGGGTACCTCCCTGGCTATAGGTACCCCTATGCAAGTATTCGCTGGTGAGCATTTTTGTCAGCCGGTCCACAATTGGGTGTGTTCAGCATCACCTATTAAAGACCCTGCGACAAAGAAGGTACTTGGGGCAATTAATTTAACCGGAATTTGGGATGTAATACATCCTAATTCCCTGTCTACTGTGATTTCTACAGCCCAAATCATTGAAGAAAAGCTCCTTAACCACCTGAAATTTGAACATTTTATATTATTAGAACACTATATAGAAACAACGACTAAAAACTCAGATAAAATATTAGCTGTACTTGATCGCGGGTATCAAGTTGTTAAAGCGTCTTCCCTATTCTATGACAACGGTTGGATCGACAAAAATAACCGTCTTATTGACTTAGATAAAGCAGTTCTATCATCAGGTAATAAACATAGGTGGGAAGTGGAAAAAAAGAATGGAAGGTGGACTTTTGAGTTAACTCCTTATTTCCACCAAGGGTACCCAATTGGTACGGTAGTACATGCTATTTCACCAATTAAAGTTTCAAATCATACAGGAAACTTTGCCAAACACACCTTCTTAAGTATGGTTGGTCAGTCCTCAAAATTTCTATCAGTTATTACAGAGGCTCGTTCAATGGCCAATCTAGATTTACCAGTGTTAATCGAGGGAGAGAGCGGAACCGGAAAAGAACTATTAGCCCAATCCATTCACTCATCTAGTCATCGCTCTTCGGGGCCTTTTGTAGCAGTTAACTGCGGAGCCATTCCAAAAGAACTTGCAGCAAGTGAATTATTTGGATATGAGGAAGGAACATTTACTGGTGGCCAGAAAGGAGGGCGTGCTGGCAAGTTTCAACAGGCTGAAGGTGGCACTATATTTTTAGATGAAATTGGAGAGATGCCATTAAATCTACAAACGATATTATTACGGGTCCTTGAAGAAAGAGAGATTGTTCGTCTTGGTGGAAAGAAACCTATCAAGTTAAATGTTCGAGTGATTGCAGCGACGAATCGTGATTTAAAAAAAGCTTCTGAAGAAGGCAAATTTCGTCAAGATCTTTATTATCGACTCAATATTCTGTCCCTGCAAGTCCCTCCATTACGTGAGAGATCAGGAGATATTCCTTTGGTTTTAGAGCATTTGCTAAAAAATGTTTGTATGGATATAGGGAGACCACAGCTTAAGATAGATGATCAAGCTTTACTTGCCCTGGAACGATATGAATGGCCGGGAAATGTACGTGAACTACGAAACTTTGCTTATAAAATGGCTGTAAAGGTAAAAGGCAATCTAATCACTTACGCCGATCTTCCAGAGGAATTTATTGAAAAGAAAACAAGCCAAGAGTATACAGCAACAGCGAATTTATCGAACCATTATATATATAAAGAAGTACAACCAGTACAACTTTCTTTCTCATCCCCACAATACCAGGAGTCAGTAAATACGATGTCCTTATTAAAAGATCAAGAATTACAGACGATTCTTACAGTACTGAATGAAGTAAATGGCAATGTGACCGAAGCAGCTAAAAGACTAGGTATTCACAGAAGTACAATTTATAGAAAACTCGGTCGTGAATATTCACGCAAAAGATCTATTTATATTTCAAAATAGAATAAACTTATAGTTAAAAAGATTCACCAGTAATATGATGGTATCTCAATACTAAGAAACTGATCTTGAAAGAGTTCAAGATCAGTTTCTTGTTTACATATTGATAATTATAAAGTTGTAATGTGCGATGGTTCATTTTTATCCCTCCCACCAACTCATTCGCCATTAGGAAGGTTTTCCCTTCCTTCTGTCGAAGAAACAAAAGAATACAAAGGTTATGACACAGGCATTGTTTACGACTACAAAGAATACCCTGATGTTATCAGCGGACGCTGCGATAATTGCGGCAATACTCACTTCAAGAGTTCTGTTCACGATTATGTTTTCCTCAGAGAATGCAGAAAGTGTGGGATGAAGAAAAGTATCTGACCCTATTGTTTTTTATTTGCAAAATAAAAAGCGCCACATGGGTGCTCTGTTATTTCAGGTATTATCTATAGTACATCTATTTTTTGCAGGAGGCGTTTTCATGAGTCAATTGATTATGATTCTTTTCTGTATTCTATCTGTAATATGGATTGTCCAGTACTTCATAAACAAAAATAAAGGTACCTTAAAAGGGATACATACAATCCAAATGGTTTGTGGAATCACAGTTCTTGTTCTTGCTTGTCTGGTATTAGCTGGAATACTAAAGTAGTAATCACGCCGCCTTTCGGGTGGTTTTTTAATTATGCCTATACCACCCACCTCCAAGGCAAAATAAAAAGCCGCCGCTATGGACGACTTACAAATATCATTTATGGTTAATCTTCTATTTTTGTCTCTTCGATATAACCTCTCTTAGTTAATAGCTGCAGAAAATTTTTAGCGTTTTCTTTATTTCTAAATGCTTTAACGAACTTATCAATGCCGAGCTGCTCACTTACTTGTACAAATACCAAATCATTTTGTCATTCATTCTCGTACCTCCCACCGTCTTCTGAACAACGTATAAGGGGTCACGTCACGAAACGGAAAAAATCGTACGTTAAGCAAGAAATGAAAAAACCGGATTCCATTTCACAATGAATTCCGGCCCTCTCCATATCATCTTCTTATTAATGCCCCCTTGAGTTGAAAATCTTTTTACCCTCGTTATCTTAGCCAATGATCAGGGGTATTTATATAATAAGGTAGTTTAGTGTATCGATTTAGTTTTTCGTTTGCAAAATACACATGTATTACCCCCAAACAATTTTTGAAACTACGTAAATAACATTATTACTCCCCTCTTTCGTATTACCTACCATCAATTTACTGTATCTGCATCTATTTTCCTATTCTTGAACTTTATAAATTCTGGAATTTTAGTATAATTTAAAGAAAACTAGAGAAAATCAAATGTAATTCTTTATGATACATCATCATCTTTTTGAAAGGGGATGGGGAACATGAAGCAAACTACACTCATGATTGATGCTGACCAGTTGCGTGAGATTGTTGTTCGTCTGGCAAATGATGTGGTGCGCGAACTAACCCGGAACCGGAAAGAAAAGATGGGGAATAAGCTTGAATTTCATGGTGCGCTGCAAAACAAGCTTCTAGAACTGGCACCGGATTTCTGCTGCTATAGGGAGAAAGAGTATCCTATTCCTAATGTACAATCCAACGGTCGAAGTGGACGAATTGATATCGCCTGGTGGACGCTAGCTGATAGGGATTTGTTGCCCGTGTTTGAATTTGATTCAACAGTTCGCACAGTTTCATGCTCCAATCGTGGTGTTGCCCCCTAGGACGGAAGACGATCCGATCTTGAATTTCGGCAACCGGGTGGCTCTAGAGTTATAGGAGATGGACTGGGAAACATTCACACGTACGCCATCGAGGCTTACGGGAGAACCGATGGTGCGAGAGGATCGGGCTAAATTCATGAAGTCCGTTAGTGAAAATGGCTACGTCGGTAATTACACGGGAATTCGGATTTCCAGTACTGGTCGAAGATTTTACATCATACAGGCGACAGTGTGGAATCTTACGGACGAGAACGGTACGATTCGGGGACAGGCCGCTGCATTCCAGAAGCATCGCTTTATTTGACAGTCTATCGGTTCCGGAACGTAAGTCCCAAGCGCTCGTTTGGTTACACCATCATCTTCAGCGTGCAAAAGTTCGGTTATAGAGAAGAAGCGAATATTCGTGATAACATGAGGTGAATTTTATGTTTATTTTTAAAAAAAAGGCAGTAATCTCAGAAGAGGATTTGCGAAATTTTATTCAGCTTTTAGAGCAAACTTATGTAGGAAAAGATGAACTTGGATTAAGTAAACTTTTCCATCCCGAAAATAGAAATGTATCATTCTTAAATCATTTTCAAATGCAAATGCTTTTTCAAATTTATAATATAAAATCCGAAATCTTACATTTTAAAACACTTGATGTTTCGGAAAATGAAGCTACTTTAACTTACACTCGTAAACATATTTATACGTGCATAAATAGTGAAGATGAAAGAGAAGAATCACCAAATAACATAACAAGTTACTATGTTAAATTAGTTCCAAGAAAAAAATCTTTTTTGATTACTAAGTTTTCCCCATTTAGTGTATTTTATTTAGACAATAACGGAGAGATATTGGCTCAAGAAAAGGCTGTGGTTCCTAAAGATGCGCAATTTTTCGGAAACATCAAACGATTCATTAAATGCTTTCAGTTGGAAAAATATAAGCCTGCTACTTATAAAATTTATAGCGATAGTGAATTTATTGGCTATTATCCAAAAGATGAAGTTTATGACTTTGAAACCTCTGAGAAATTTACTATTGATTACTTTGAAGAAATGGATGCCTCAACTATTGAAGAACATACAAAAGCTTATCTCGACCAAGAACTATTATTGGGTGAAGTTATAGAGCAAAAGGAAACTTACTCAATTATTGAGACTCAATTTGCGGATAATTCTGGTTTAAATCATGAATTAGTTCTAAGTATGTTAGCACCAGACGGATTCTTTATGGTACGTTATCAAAAAAGCTGCAACCAGATCATTAATAATGAAATTCGCGAATTTTGGATTCAGCAAATGAAAGAAGCAATAGCGGAAATTAACAATGTTCCAAAAAAGTAGCTAGTTTTTTAGTATTTTAGCAGCTTAACTAACGGGAGCGATATATAGCAGCATTCCAGAATGTGACCATCTAACATGATGGTGAAGGAACTTCCAATGCCAAAGTAATCTTTTAATCAGGAAACAACGAATCATGACACGGCGAGGAATCCCAGGTCTTCCGACAACACTATAGAGAATATCGATTGTATCTGTTAGTTGAAATAGCCAGCGCAAATTTTGGTCTTCAATTTGATTCCATGCATCTTTTTTAATCATTTGGGCAATCATTGAGAGTATCCACCTCATTTGAATAGTTTGGTAGCACTCTCCATTCTGCCCAACGAGATGGTTTTTTTATGACCAATTTATGCATAAATTATACATTTTGCACCCCTCTCAAATACAATATAAATAAAATATGTATACTTTAAAACAATCTCAGTAAACCCAATTCAAAAAGCTACCCGGTTACTTACCTGGTAGCTTTTCATATACTTATTTCAGATTTTGCATCTCTTCCTGGCAATTTTGACAAATCATTTGTATCAAATTCATTTTCCTTTAACCCATGTTTGGAGAAACTAAACCAATATAAATAATTTATATTAACCTTTCTCAACTTGTTCGATTTTTAGACCGAAAATCTGAGGTGGTTCTATTCCATTCATCTGAAGGTATGTTGATAATTGACCACGATGATGCATTTCATGTTCCGCCAATGCCATCATGATCCTCCAGGAGCTTACCTCATGTCCATGTAGGGTTGGAACCTTTTTTGCCAATAGATCATTTCCTAAAGTTAATAAACCCTCCGTTAACCTTGCATGACACACTTCTAGGTAATGAACAATTTCCTCTATATTTTCCCCTTCACTACTTTCATGACCTGGATAGATCCACTTTCCATGCTCAAATACATTTAAGAACATGAGTTGAGAGGAACCTAGATGTCGAAGTAAATCTCCCGTTGAAAATTTATCTTCAGCTGGTTTCCATTCTAAAATAGAATTCGGTACAACTTTAACATACTGCATGGTACGCTTTCGTAATCCATCTAAAAACTTTACAAATTCCTCCACATCACGAATCATAAATACCACCCTTTTTTAAAATTTTTGCTTACAAGTACATCCATATTTCATGATTCATGTTGTGAAATCCTTTTTTTAAAACGGTTTTGTTAAAGATAACTGCACGTTAGTTCAACAAAAGGAATAAGCTTCCCAAAGCCTACTCCCTTTTCTCACGAAATCATTACAAAAAATTCAACCTGGACGTTATCTTTCGCAATTGAGATACCGCTAATTTTAGGGATACAAAAAAGGGGAGACTCCTTGAAATCCACCCTTTTTATTACCGAAACACTACAACAGGCTCCGCAAGCATTGTTTTTGCTCCGCAGAAACCTTTCTATTCCTACTCTGGTTTACGATTTACTCATTATTTTTTTCTATCCACTCTTCCACGATTTCATACGTTCCGTCTTTTGTCGCTTTCTGCTTCAAATACTTCATGTCGATCCGCTCTCTATGGGCATAATACAAACGGAATGCCCACTCGCAATCACTCTGGGAACGCCAAAACTTACAAGCACGCAACCGATCACTAATAATATCTTCAATCCCGATTACTTTAACATAGCGTCCATTCCCGATATTGAGCTTTATAACCCGGCTGTAATCACCGTCTAACCGGTTATCCGGTATCTCTACAATCAACCCAACTTCCTTGTGATACCAGTCTTTTCCCTGCTTTTCAAATCCAAGATCTAATAATACCTGGTTCGCTTTATCTCGACCGTTCAATACAAAATCAATGTCCTCTGTTAAATTCAATCGACAAAATAATCCATCTCCCTGTCATTAATATAGCGAACCTTTCCTTCTTCAACAGCTCGCATCCATTTTTCCCGGCATATTATATCCAAACAGCGCTTTTCATCTTCGTCTCGTGGTCGAACTCGTGCCTTACGCCCCTTCCCGCGAAATAATTTATAGGCCCGTTCATTTACTTCTTGTTGTTTTTCATCGATTTCTTTAAAGAACTCGTCTATGTTGAATTCACGCATACTCTTCCTCTTATTCTGTTCCTGTACCCCCCTGGTTTCATTGTACCTTTCTCTAAAAAAATTTACCCTCCTTCTATTTCAATGTAACGACAATGTCTTCTGCAAAAGAGTACGTCTGGGCCAACTTCTCCATAATCGCCTCTTTAATTTCCTCCTCCATATCCTTATGGAACATGCGAGGAATCGGGGCGATCAGCTGCGTCATTTCCTCGGAATAGTTGACTTCAATCCCAACATAACAAAGCTCGTCTTTTTCATCCATATCCAGTACAACACTGGCCAGCATCACTTCCTGTAACACCTGCTTCTTGTACGTAATATCCGCCTCCAGCTTAAACAGAAAATCGTTTTCCCTCTCCTCTACTTCTTTTACCTCGAAACTAAATGTAAATGGCTCGTAGATGAACAGTTCCCCTGGTGACACTTTGAGGAATTCACACAGGGTATTAAACGTATCGTACTGAATTCCCTTCGCATTGTGGTTCACTAGGGAGCTGATTGTTGTCCGTGACATCCCCGTTCCACTGGCAATATCGGCGATTTTTAGTCCTCTCTCTGCCATTAAAACAGCTAAATTACACTTTATCATACACAACACCTCATATTTAAAATATCATATCGACTTCATAATAAACAATATATTGTTTACTTAGATATTGACCGAATTTTTATCATTATGTACAATATAAAACAAAAGTAAACAGACTATTGTTTATTAATATGATATTTTGTTTATTGAGGTGATTCAAGTGATTACATCGAACTTACCAGTTCTGATGGCGAAACATGGGGTGAGAACGTTAGCTGAAGTTGTGAGACAAACAGGTTTGTCCAGGACAACGTTGACCACGGTCTACTACAGCAGGGGAAAAGGGATTCAGTTCGATACGATGGATGCCCTGTGTGAGATGTTCGGGGTTGGCGTTGGGGAACTGCTGGTATATACGAAAGAGGAAACATCAGAAGAAATTTATAGAAACGATACTCACCGCTGTTGAAGTGGTCAACAGCGAAATGATAAATGTGTTGACTCCTTCTTTAAAACAGGTTGATGATATTGACCTGTTTTATAAGCAAAGGTAATTGTAATCCAGATATTGTTATCCATAAAAAAGATGTCCATTTATGGTTACTTTCTATTATTCAATACGATTCGGAGGAAAAAGAGTTTTTTAAACACTTCAAAGGTATTAGCGTTATAATAACACCCGGTGGTTTTCGGGAACTCCTTTACCTGTCCTGTGAAGGTATAGAATTTTAACTTTTCAGCCAAGAAGTCTCCCGCTTCTAAACGTGAAGGTGCGACAGCACCAGTGAAAGTGGGAGATGAATTGGCTTCGGACAAGGACAGGCTTTGCCTGTTCAATTGTCCGACATTTTGATAAAATCAACCTATGATGTTCTTTGATAACTGGATATATAGGGTTGCATGGAGAAATAAAAATGCGAAAACCAAGCTAATCCTTCCATGCGTAAAATATCCAAGGTAAGAAAGAACCCCGAATCGTCGGACATCTAGGGCAGGAACTGTCCGAAGTAACGCTCAAGGAGACGAAAGAGTACTTTCGTCGAGGAGTTGAGAAGCTCCCACTTCAAGCGTTAGCTAAGTGGCGAGTAGTTCACTTAAAAATCAGAGTTAATTCTCTCCATGGTTATCATAACCATGGATACCCTAATCAGAAAAGGGGAGGTCATTACGCCCCCACCTTTTTATTACTCCCTGTCTCATACCTCATTTCCAGTGTGACCACTTCAGATGTTTACTCATGAAACTTGGTCGTTGTGTCACATCTTACATGCAGAAAGAGACAACGCTCTTTTTCCCCATTATTCATCTTACGGATCTTGTATGATAACGAAAAAGGAAGATTAAAAAAGCCTGAACTCCTTGATATAACAAGGCTTTCAGGCTCGTGTTTTCGATATTCAATTACACTTCCATAATAATCGGAAGGATCATCGGTCGGCGGCGCGTCTGCTCATACAGGAAACGTCCAAGCGCATCACGCACATTCGTCTTCAGCGATGACCATTCGTTTACATTCTCTTCCATGCAGCGATTCAGTGTCTGGCTTACAATGCGGTTCGCTTCTTCAAGCAGCGCTTCCGATTCACGTACATACACAAAACCGCGGGAAATAATGTCCGGTCCTGACAAGATTGTTCCGTTTTGTTTGCTCAATGTAACTACAACAACTAAAATACCATCCTGCGATAATAGCTTTCTGTCGCGCAATACGATGTTTCCGACATCGCCTACGCCAAGTCCGTCGATGAGCACAATGCCTGCATGCACTTTCGGACCGTATCGGGCTTTGCCCCCGCTAATCTCAACGGTATCTCCGTTGTCAATCAAGAAAATGTTTTCCGGCTGAACGCCGCATTGTTCAGCCAGCAGGGCGTGTTGGCGAAGCATTCTAAATTCCCCGTGGATAGGAATGAAGTACTTCGGTTTCATTAGATTCAGCATTAACTTCAGTTCTTCCGCACTGCCATGTCCAGATACGTGAATGTGGTTGCCGTATACGACGTCTGCGCCGATGCGGAACAGCTGGTCAACCGTACGCGCCACATACTTCTCATTTCCCGGAATTGGCGTAGCCGCAATCAGAACGGTATCACCCGGCAGGATGTCAGCCTTGCGGTGTGCGGAGCGTGCCATGCGCGTCAGCGCCGACATCGGCTCTCCCTGACTTCCGGTAGACAAGATTACAACCCGTTCAGCGGGAAGCTTGTTAATCTCTTCCGGCTCCACCAGCATGCCTTCCGGGACGTTCAAATATCCGAGGTCCATGGCAATATTTACTACATTCACCATCGAACGACCGATGACCGTTACTTTGCGATCATACATTGCAGCCGCGTCAATAACCTGTTGGACACGGTGAATGTTGGAAGCGAACGTGGCAACTACTATCCGTCCCTTACACTTGTGGAACTGTTCTTTGATTGCTTCGCCAACTTCGCGTTCCGATCCGGTGAATCCGGGACGTTCTGCGTTCGTACTGTCTGAGAGCAACGCCAAAACACCGCGCTCACCGATTTGCGCCATCTTCGCCAGGTCAGCCATCTGATTGTTAACCGGCGTCTGATCGAACTTAAAGTCTCCGGTGTGCACCACATAGCCTTCCGGCGTATCAAGGCAGACGCCGACAGAGTCCGGAATACTGTGATTTGTTTTAAAGAACGTTGCTGTGAAGATGCCGAGCCTGACTTCCGACTTGTTGTCGATCAAGTTCAGCTTAGCATCTCCAAGCAGTCCCGCTTCTTTCAACTTGCCCTCGATCAGTCCGAGCGTCAGCTTGGTCGCGTACACCGGAACGTTCAGATGCCGCAGCACGTACGAAAGTCCGCCGATGTGATCTTCATGACCGTGCGTAATGAGGATACCGCGGACTTTGTCCTTGTTCTCCTGCAGGTACGTAATATCAGGGATAACAATATCGATGCCCAGCATCTCTTCCTCGGGGAATTTTAGGCCCGCATCGATTACCACGATGTCATCCGCGTACTGTACTACGTACATGTTTTTGCCAATCTCGCCCACGCCGCCCAAAGCGAAGATCGACAAAGCTTTCTGGTTAAGTTTCGACAAATTCATTCCTCCTAAATATTCAGTTGTAGTTACATTTAATCAAACAAAATATTCATTTTTATAAAAACCGAACCAGTCACTTGTTAATATTATACATGATGCGTCAAAGGAAAAACAAGTGCTATCACTTGTTACTATCTCCGCAAGTAGCCCTTGTTATGTAATCGTACGACAAAAGGGCAGGAAATAATTTCCCTGCCCTTTTCTTACCCAGTACGGCTATGCAAATAAACTATTTACGTATTCATGCTCTTTTTCAGTAAGCTCCACCAGCGGAAGACGCACGCCGCCCACATCGATCCCTTTTAAGGTCAATGCTGCCTTGATCGGCGTCGGGTTCGCGGTAATAAACAATCCCTCAAATATCGGAAGCAGCTTGCGGTGTAACGCACTCGCCTTCCCGATGTCACCCCCGACGAATGCTTCAATCATTTCGGTCATCTCGTTGCCGATAACGTGGCTTGCCACGCTCACGATGCCCTTGCCACCCACGGACATGCACGGCAGCGTCATTTTATCATCGCCGCTATATAACACGAAATCATCCGCCGTCTGCTCGATAATAACAGACATCTGGCTCAAATCATCGCTCGCCTCTTTTATTGCTACAATATTGGTTACATCATTCGCGAGACGAACGGTCGTCTCCGCTTTCATATTGATAACAGAGCGGCCCGGGATGTTGTACAGCATCACCGGCAGTTTCGTGCTTTCGGCAATCGTTTTGAAATGCTGGTATAAGCCTTCTTGAGATGGCTTGTTGTAATACGGCACGACCAGCATAATCGCGTCCACACCGGTTTCTGCCGCTTTTTGCGTAAGTTCAATGGAAGCGGCTGTGTTATTGCTGCCCGTGCCTGCAATAACCGGAATACGACCATCCACAATCTCGGCTACATGGCGGTATAAGTCTACTTTCTCCTGTCCGCTCAGCGCTGGCGATTCTCCGGTCGTTCCCGCGACGACCAGCGCGGTGGAACCTGTGGCAATCAGATGCTCTACCAGGGCTTCCGTCTTCTGCTTATCTACGTTAAGCTGTCCGTCGAACGGCGTCACCATTGCCGTTACCAATCGTCCAAAATCGATCACGGTTATCCTCCTTAAAATTGCACCTTGTCAAGATCAAACGTTTTGTGCAGCGCCCGAACCGCACGAACCATATCAACTTCCCGTACCAACACCCAGATGGTCGTATGCGAGTCGGCAGACTGGAGAATCTGGATATCCTCCCTCGTCAGCGTTTCAACGATACGCGCCATTACACCGGGAACACCGGCCATACCGGCCCCGATGATAGACACTTTGGCGCAGTGGCGGGCCAGCAGCGGTTCATACCCCATTCCATGCAGAATATCGACCGCTTTCTCTACCACCTCATCATGTACGGTATACGCAACCCCAATCGGATTTACGTTGATAAAGTCGACGCTGATTTCATTCTCGGCCATTGCTTTGAACACCTGCATCTGCAAATCGTATTCGCCCTCTTTGGCCATTACTTTAATCTGCGTCAGATTCGATACATGAGCGATACCCGTAATCAGGCGATCATTTACTTCACCCGCTATCCGATTCGCTTCGGCCACGCTCGTCACCAGCGTACCCTCATCGTCTGAGAACGTGGATCGCACACGGATGGGCGTATTTGTCTGCATGGCGATCTCCACCGCACGGGGGTGAAGTACCTTCGCGCCCTGGTAGGCCATATTGCAAATTTCGGTATACGTAATGGTGGACAGCGAACGAGCTTCTTCGACAATGCGCGGATC
Organism: Aneurinibacillus danicus; assembly: GCF_007991215.1. Lineage (GTDB taxonomy): Bacteria > Bacillota > Bacilli > Aneurinibacillales > Aneurinibacillaceae > Aneurinibacillus > Aneurinibacillus danicus. Next base: position 48,583 of record NZ_BJXX01000049.1, on the reverse strand, counting down.
CGCAGTCATAATACCGTTCACATCGGTAAAAATGTCGACCATTTCTGCTCTTAGCGCAACGCCGAGCGCCGTTGCCGACGTGTCGCTGCCGCCTCTTCCCAGCGTAGTCGTATCCCACTCAGTCGTCCGACCCTGAAAACCGGTTACAATGACCACTTTCCCCTGCTCAAGCTCACGAAGAATCCGTTGCGGATTGATAGTCACAATCTGAGCGTTCGTGTAGTCATCATTTGTCAAGATACCGGCCTGACCCCCCGTTAACACAATGGTATTCAGGCCTTTGGCGTTCAGCATGCTCGCCATTGTCGCGGCGGAAATTACTTCCCCGCATGACATCAGCATATCGGTCTCCCGTTTGCCGAGTGCATTTCCGTTCTCTTTAATTAGGTCAAGCAACGTATCGGTGGCGTACGGATCTCCTTTTCGCCCCATCGCGGATACGACGACGCAAACGCTGTATCCCTGCTCCAGCGCTTTTTGGATATGCTGAGCCGCACGCTCTCTCTTTTCGGCGGTCGTCAGAGACGATCCGCCGAATTTTTGAACAAGTATTCTCATGCTGCTCTCATAGCTCCTTACATTAAGACTCCTTAATCAAGTTGCGTTTTACAAGCTCCTCAGCGATTTGTACCGCGTTCCATGCGGCGCCCTTTAACAGGTTATCGGATACAATCCACATGTGCAAGCCCTTCGGATTGTCGAGATCGCGGCGCAGACGTCCGACGAATGTCTCAATTTTGTCTGCCGCATCGATCGCCATCGGGTACTCCTGCTCTTCCGGATTATCCTGCACCACAATGCCCGGCGCATTTTCAAGCAAAGAGCGAACCTCAGCTAAATCGTACTCATTTTTCAGCTCTACATATACAGACTCCGAGTGACCTTTGACGACTGGAATGCGCACGCACGTTGCCGCCACAGCAATGGTCTCGTCGGAGAAAATTTTCTTCGTTTCACGCACCATCTTCATTTCTTCATTTGTAAAGCCATTTTCTAAGAATACATCAATTTGCGGAATGGCATTGAATGCAATCTGGTGCTTTTTCGGAAGTGAACCGACCGGCAGCACTTCTTTCTTTACTTCGTTGCCACGAATAATGGCTTCTGTCTGATCATGCAGTTCCTGAATCGCTTTGGCACCTGCGCCGGATACCGCCTGATACGTAGAGACGATAATGCGCTCGATTCCGTATTTTTCACGCAGCGGATTAAGCGCCGCTACCATCTGAATCGTAGAGCAGTTCGGATTGGCGATAATGCCGTTATGCTCAGCCATCGCTTCCGGATTGACTTCCGGTACAACCAGCGGTGTATTCGGGTCCATGCGAAATGCACTCGTGTTATCAATACAAATCGCACCGCGTTTCGCCGCTTCAGGCGCCAGTGCTTTGCTTACGCTTCCCCCTGCACTGAACAGAGCAATCTGTACACCTTCAAACGCTTCCGGTGTGGCTTCTTCAATCACAATCTCTTGGCCCCTAAATTGTACGGTCTTACCCGCCGAACGAGCGGACGCCAATACTTTCAACGATTGAAGTGGGAACTGCCTCTCTTCCAACATCTTTAACATTTGCTCCCCTACTGCGCCGGTAGCGCCGACGACTGCTACATGATATCCCTTGTTATTATCCATGTTTCCCACTCCTTTGTGCTCACCGAATCTTACGGTGTGACTATATTTTTTATTATGAAAATAGCAAAAAGCGCTATTGCATATAGCGAAACTTCTCTACCAGCATAGGCTGTAACTGTCTTCCTTCCAGTGCTGCTTCACACGTCTCTTTAATGAGCTCCATACGGGCAACGAGAGAATTCGGCTTCTTATCCGGGGCGTCCTGGCCATACGGTACCATGTAAATGTTCTTGGTCACCATCAATTTTGCTACGTTAGCGGCGTTAAGTCCCAATCCATCATTTGTAGAAATGGCGAGAACAACCGGACGCAAATTACGTAATGTCGCTTTTGTCGCCATCATCACCGCACTGTCAGTGACCGCATTGGCAAGCTTGCTGAGCGATGTGCCCGTGCAGGGCGCAATGACCATTACATCGAAACGCTTGCTCGGACCGAGCGGCTCGGCGTCTACGATCGTTGAGATGATGTCATTTCCGGTAATGGTATGCAGTTGTGCATGCCAGTCGCTTGAGTTGCCGAAGCGGGTGTCTGTTGTCGCGACCGTATGACTGATAACCGGCACCACCTCGGCGCCCGCATCAACCAGTCTCTGAATCTCCGGCATTACTTCTGCAAACGTGCAATGCGACCCTGTCAATCCGAAGCCAATTGTTTTACCCTTGAGATCCATCTCGATCCCTCCTGTTTCCCGTTTGTTCGAAAACAAGACGCGACAGTGTGTTCGCAATAATTTGTCCCGCAGTTTTCGGTGCAACGATTCCGGGTAAACCTGGAGCAAGGATCGCTTTAATCCCCCGCTTCTCCGCATACCGGAAATCGGTGCCGCCCGGTTTGGAGGCAAGATCGATAACCAGGGCATGGTGCTGCATATTTGCAATCACCTTGGCGGTAATAATAGGGTGGGGGATTGTATTAAAAATTAAATCCGCGTCGTCCACATGATCGCTCAGCGTATCGATATGGAACGGGGTCAGTCCCATCTCGAAAATGCGGGCCAGATCAGCCGACTTTCGGGCGCCCACCCGCACATGCGCACCTAATGCATGCAGAGCACGTGCCATGGACACACCAACCCGGCCTAACCCTAAAACCAGGCTGGTTGAGTTATGAATCGTGAAATCGGTATTTTGGATAGCCATCATCAGCGCGCCTTCCACTGTGGGAATCGAGTTATAGATAGCGACATCATCGCGATCCATCAACTCCACAAGACCAAGACCCCGCTTCCCCGCAACTCTCGTTAAGAAATTGCGGGCGATCCCGGTATAAATGCAGCAGTTGTCAGGCAACGCGGCAAGGAGTTCTTCCGTCAGTTGCAGGGGTTTGGAACAGAAAACGCTCTCGACGTACCCCTTATCATCCGATCCTACAATCGGCAGAATTAAGGTGTCCACATCGTGCAAGACATCAGCAGAAAGCGGTCGCTTCACCGCGCCGGTAAAGTTGCTCTCCAAATTATCAAAGCCGATGAGGGTTACTACGGCATCCAATTCAATGAATTTCTTGATGACTTCAAGCTGACGGGCATCCCCGCCGATGAAGGCAGCATGAATTCCTGTTAGCATAAGATAACCCCTTTCAAACCATTTTACTGCAAACCTTCGTTAAGATAAAGCACAAAACGAACGCAGCTACCATGGTTTCCCGGAATTCGTTGCATTTCTATCCTCATCGTATTCGATGTCACCCGGTATGGTGACAGACGCCCATCGCTCATTTTCTCTTATCCTTTTGCCGATTTCTCTTTCATTTCGATGATGATCATTTCGCTTCCGATTTTACGGACCGCTTTCCACGGAATCATAATCTCTTCCTTTTTCCGTCCAAGGCTAAGCAGACTGCCTGTTGGAAGTATGATAGACTCGATTTTTCCTGAAGCCGGATCAATAATAAGATCCGATTGCCCTACTACACCCATTCGTTCGCCGTTATCCAGATCAATGATTTCTTTGCCGCCCAGTTCGCTGTACCGCATTAGATCGCCCCCTTGTATACGATAAATTTACTTTTGTACATTATAGATGTATACGCTTGATAGGCCGTTATCATTAGCGTGCGGACAACAAAAGTCTTTTGAACTTGCCTATTACCTAACCGGGGGAATGATTATGCGCACACTTTGCATTTCCGACATTCATGGACACTACGATGCATTTTGCCGTCTGCTTGAACGTGTCAGTTATAACCCGGCTTCCGATCGGCTCGTACTTATGGGAGATTTCATCGACGGAGGTGCTGGACACAATCGTCAGCTCAACTGCCTTGCCATTACGGAACACGGTTACGAAACGTACAGCGTCTCTATTTCCTCGTAAAAGAAACAAGAAAAAGAGACGGCAACGCTTGCAGGTTCATTTTTCCTAAAAAGTAGTTTATGTCCGCGTGTAATTCGAAGATGGAGACAGTGATAGGTCTCTTTTCCGTTCGGACGAAAACACGCGAAGCGGGAAAAATGAAAGGCAATGCTTATGCCGTCTCTTTTTCTTGTTTTCCTTTTTATACTCCTGTATGCCCAAAGCCCCCGCTGCCCCGCTCCGTATCATCCAATGATTCTACTTGCACGAACTGTACACGTGGCACCCACTGGAATACAAGCTGGGCGATCCGGTCACCTCGCTCGACTATGAAAGGCTCTGTCCCATGGTTAATCAGGATGACACCTACTTCGCCGCGGTAATCCGCATCGATCGTTCCGGGCGCATTCAGTGTGGTGATCCCTTTTTTATAGGCCAGGCCACTGCGCGGACGCACCTGCGCCTCTAAATTATCCGGCATCGCCATGGCAAAGCCCGTTGGAACTAAAACCCGCTCTCCGGGCTGAAGCGTCACCCGCTCCGTAACAGCAGCCCGTAAATCAAAGCCGCTCGCTAAATCCGTCATTTTCTGCGGAATACCAATGTCTTCGTTTCCTGGCAAAATAGTAATCTTTACGCTAGCTTCGTACAAGAATATCGCTCCTCATATAGTCTGGAATCATCTCAAGCGGGCTGACGAGCGCTATCGCCACCGGGTTTGTGAAAATTTCTTCAGCCACCTTTTTTACACTTTCGACGGTGACGGCCTCGACACGCTGGATAATTTCATCTAAATCCAGATGGCGCGAAAGCAGTAACTCGTTCTTGCCCAGGCGGCTCATGCGGCTGCTGGTGCTCTCCAGGCTCAACATCAGGCTGCCTTTAAGCTGCTCTTTGCCTTTTTTTAATTCTTCGGTGCTAATACCGCCATCACGCAGGGCAGCTACTGTATTCATCATAACGTTGTATACTTCCTCAAGCTGCTTGGTCGCCGTGCCGGTATACAGCGTAAATGTACCTGAGTTTTTGAATGCCGAGTGATACGAATACACAGAGTACGCAAGACCACGCTCTTCCCGCACTTCCTGGAACAGACGCGAACTCATGCTGCCACCAAGCACGTTGTTCATTAAAATAAGCGAGTAGATGTCTTCATGTCCTACGTCATAGCCCGGGAAAGAGAGGCAAAGATGCGCTTGCTCCGTATCTTTCTTTCTCCAAATGGAGCCTGCGGTAAAGTTCGGTTTCACATCCGGTGTCAGCTCTTTCGTCGTGCGTTTGTAACCGGAGAAATAACGGGTAATCTCACCGAGCAATTTGTCGGTTACGTTGCCTGCCACCGTAATGACCGTTTGCTCCGGCGTGTAGCGTGCTTCAATATAGCGGTGTATATCCTCCCGTGTGATTTGATTCAGCACATCCTCCGTGCCAAGAATGCTGTAGCCAAGCGGATGCGTTTCGTAGCATGCCTTGGCGACGAGATCGTGCACCAGATCATCCGGTGTATCGTCATACATACGGATTTCCTCAATGACGACATTTTTCTCTTTCTGCAGTTCCTGCTCATCAAATACCGAATTGAAGTACATATCCGATAAAATATCAAGTGCAACCGGCGCATGTTCATCCAGCACCCGCGCATAATAACAGGTGTATTCTTTTGAAGTAAACGCGTTCACATGCCCGCCGATTTGGTCGAACGATTCGGCAATTTGCTTCGCCGAGCGGGCCGTGGTCCCTTTAAACAGCATGTGTTCAATAAAGTGAGAGATGCCGTTCACTTCTGCATTTTCATATTTCGAACCCGTGCCGATCCATATGCCTAAAGCAACAGAACGGACTGTCGGTATTTTCTCGATAATGACGCGCACGCCATTGTCCAGCGTATATTTTTCTATCACTACGCCTGCCTCCTCCAAATGACAAGAATGTCACATATTTTTCTACTATAACAAACTTAAGAAGTGCACTCAATAGGGGGGCACACGACGCGTGGAGAGGGTATCACTGACCGTGCCAAGCGTAAGTTTTTTCTCTTTGACATATCGAATGAGCCTTGGCAGTGCTTCTGCCGTGGGCGCCGTCGGGTGCATAAGCACAAGCACACCGTTATTGATTTTCGGAGCGACCGTACGAAACCATTGGTCCGGAGAAGGTTTACGCCAATCGACGGTATCGGCTGTCCACAGAATCGTCCTCAGATGATAACGGGCGGCCATATCGACAACCCGCTGATCGAAATCACCGGACGGTGGGGCAAATAGTGTCGGTGTAATGCCTGTAGCTTCAGTAATGGCGGTGTTGGTCTTTGTAATTTCCTGTTCCATGCGTGTTAACGAAAGCCGGCTCATGTTCGGATGCGAATAGGCATGACTGCCAATCTCATGACCAGCTTCGGCTATTTTCTTCGCTTCGTCAGGATATTTCTTCGTCCAGCTTCCATCAAGAAAAAAGGTAGCTTTCACTTTTTCTTTCTTCAATGTCTCGAGGATGGCTGGCAAATATTCATTGCCCCAGGCGACATTAATCATGAGGGACACCATAGGTTTATCGGAATTCCCCCGATAAATCGGGGCGGCGGCCAGCTGGTCCAGTCCAATAGTCGGCTTTACTTCCCGATACACGATGAGTGACTCATCCCACCTCCCGGCCTGCTGCATCCGCTGCAGGCTCGCCTCTTCATCAATGGAAAGCCCATTATAGCCGGGAATCGCTTTCCAGATCGGATCGATACGCGCGTTTACCGGGGGAATATTTTTTGTTTTGGCCGCTTCCTTCAATTGCTGCTCCCATTGTGCCACCTGGTTTGTCAGCGCTGCCCGATCCATCTTCTTCGATGCGATATATAAATTCACCGACTCCGATGTCATTACACTATATAAAAAGAACAGAAAGCACAGCAGAGCCAACAATCGATTCATACCTCTTCACCCCTCCCGCACATGGATAAGTTTGTACAATCTTATGCGGAAAGGGATGCAAGCATGCAGCCTGCTTCATTTTTTTGAAAATAGTATATACATACAAAAAATAGCGACTGACTTGAAGTCGTGTGTCGCTATCTTTCTACTTATTGATTCTTATTTTCCGCTGCTTCTTTCTCTTTTTGCTTCTGCTCTTTCAGCACCGCTTTATGAGAAAGGTTCACACGGCCTTGGTTGTCGATTTCAGTAACTTTGACCAGCAGCTTGTCCCCGATGGACACGACGTCTTCGACTTTGCTGACACGCTCTTCCGCCAGCTGGGAAATATGAACAAGTCCGTCTTTGCCCGAGAACAGCTCTACGAAGGCACCGAACTTCTCGATACGCTTAACGGTACCGTTGTAGACCTGCCCCACTTCGACTTCACGCACAATGTCTTCAATAATCTGCTTCGCCCGTTCGTTCGCATCTGCGTCCGGCGAAGCGATATATACGCGGCCATCCTGCTCAATGTCAATCTTTACGCCTGTTTCTTCGATAATCTTGTTAATGACACGGCCGCTTGGTCCGATAACATCACGGATTTTGTCCGGATTAATGCGAAGAATCGTGATCTTCGGCGCAAACCGTGACAATTCCTTACGCGGCTCCCGGATCGTTTCTTCCATTTTATCCAAAATGAATAAACGGCCTTCACGTGCCTGGTTCAGCGCCTGCTCAAGAATTTGGCGATCGATCCCCTCGATTTTGATGTCCATTTGCAGCGCAGTAACCCCTTTACGCGTACCGGCTACTTTGAAGTCCATATCACCAAGATGGTCTTCCATACCTTGAATGTCGGTTAGAATCGTGACATGCTCTCCATCTTTAACAAGACCCATGGCAATACCGGCTACCGGCGCCTTAATCGGTACACCTGCATGCATCATCGCCAGCGTACTCGCACAGATGCTTGCCTGAGAGCTGGATCCGTTTGATTCAAGAACTTCGGATACGAGACGAATGGTGTACGGGAATACGTCTTCGCTCGGGATAACCGGCTCAAGCGCACGCTCACCAAGCGCACCGTGTCCAATTTCACGGCGTCCCGGTGCACGCAGCGGACGGGCTTCCCCTACGCTGTACGGTGGGAAATTATAATGGTGCATAAAACGCTTGGACTCTTCCAGGCCAAGTCCGTCAAGAATCTGTACGTCACCGAGCGCACCAAGCGTACATACACTGAGCACCTGAGTTTGTCCGCGCGTAAACAGGCCGGAGCCGTGCGTGCGCGGCAGCAGATCGATTTCGCAGGAAATCGGGCGAATCTCATCTAATGCACGACCGTCCGGACGCACTTTATCATGTGTAATGAGGCGGCGAACTTCGCTTTTCACGATGTCATGCAGAATTTCGCTAATCTGCTTTTCTTGTTCCGGATACGTTTCCGCAAAATGTTCCAGCGTTTCCTCATTGATGGCATCAATCGCATCATAACGCGCCTGTTTCTCCTCGATGCGTACGGCCTCAATTAAGCGTGCTTCCGCATAGTCCCTTACAGCCGCTTCAATCTCCGAATCGAAGGAAATCAGCTCGACTTCCATTTTTTCTTTGCCGACTTCGGCCGCGATTGTACGGATTTGCTCAACGATTTTGCGAATTTCTTCATGGCCGCGCATAATCGCCTCTAGCATAACTTCTTCCGGCACTTCATCGGCACCCGCTTCAACCATGTTGATCGCGTCATATGTACCGGCTACGGTCAGATTCAAGTCGCTCTTCTCCAACTGCTCTACAGTCGGATTGATGATAAATTGTCCGTCGACCCGTCCTACGATAACGCCGCCGATCGGTCCGTTGAACGGTACATCGGAAATGCTCAGGGCGGCGGACGTTCCGATAATCGCTGCCACTTCCGTTGAACAATCCTGATCCACCGACAGCACCGTGTTTACGATCTGCACTTCATTACGGAAGCCTTCCGGGAATAGCGGACGAATCGGACGGTCAATCAGTCGGCTGGTTAATGTAGCCTTCTCGCTTGGACGTCCCTCGCGTTTAATGAAGCCACCCGGAATTTTACCTACCGCATACAGTTTTTCTTCATAGTTTACTGTCAGCGGAAAAAAATCAAGGGGAGATGGTTTCTTGGACGCGGTTACCGTGCTCAGTACCGCGGAATCGCCGTAGCGTACCAGCACCGCCGCATTGGCCTGCTTGGCGAGCTTGCCGTATTCAATCGACATTTTTCGCCCGGCAAGGTCAAACTCATACACTTTTACATCTACATCCATAAAAAATGATGCCTCCTCTCTTGCCTCAACAAAAGATATTTCGTCATTTTTCTAGTATTTCCTGCATTGACAGGAAATAAAAAAGATAAGTTGGAGTCGGAAAACGATCATGGCCGATAAGCCACAAGCCCCGACATGAAAATGAAGGGAAGGGTGACTGCCTTTTATGGTAGGAGGGCTACAGGCATGAAAAAAGCGGGGAATCCCCGCTTTCGCTTATCGACGTAAGCCTAATTTGTTGATTAACTCACGGTAACGAGTTACATCTTTGTCCTTCAAGTAAGCCAGCAGATTGCGGCGTTGACCAACCATTTTCAGCAGTCCACGGCGGGAGTGGTGGTCTTTCTTGTGCGTACGAAGATGATCGTTCAGGTAGTTAATTTTTTCAGTAAGGATAGCGATTTGTACCTCCGGAGAGCCTGTATCAGACTCGTGTGTACGGTACTCTTCAATCAGCTGTTGCTTGCGTTCTTGTGTCAAAGCCATCCTATTCACCTCCTCATTGATATCCCCAATGCCCTAGAAAACCGTTGGTGACTCGGCTTTCCAAGCCATGGTTATTAAACTAACAAAATACATTATATCATAATCGGAAAACAGAGTAAAGCCCTGTCCTTATACAATTGAATGTTTGGCGAACTGTTCTTTTGCAGTCACCACATCAGCGTTAATCTGAGCAATGAGCGCATCCACTCCGGCAAACTTTTGTTCTTCACGGATAAAGAACAAGAATTCTACTTCTAGGGTCTTATCATAAATATCGCCCGCAAAATCGAACAAATGGACTTCCAGCGATTTTTCTTTATGCTCATTTTCGAACGTTGGCTTAATGCCTACGTTCATTACACCGTAGTAGGAGCGGCCTTCCAATCCTGCTCGTACGCCGTATACGCCATTCTTCGGAACAATATAAGGGGCGTAAAGACGGAGATTGGCTGTTGGAAATCCAATTGTGCGTCCGCGCTTCTCTCCATGCACAACTTTTCCGCGCACACGATATGGCCGACCAAGAAACTGTGTAGCTTCTTTGATTTTGCCGCTGTACAAATATTCACGAATCAGGGTACTGCTGACTTTCTCACCGAATCGGTTGACCGGAGCTACCACATCCACGTCATATCGTCTATTTGCATGTTCTTTAAGTGTGAATACTGTTCCCTTTCCTCTGTGCCCGAATGTATAGTCAAATCCAGCCACCACATGTTTCGGACATAACTGCATGAGGAATTCATCGATGAAGTCTTCTGGATAAATGGCGGCAAATGAGATATCGAAATGGACAACGTAAGCGATGTCCACTCCCATCTTTTTCAGCTGTTCCAGTTTTTCGTCTGTGGGCGTTAAATACTGAGTATATCCGCTTTGACCAAGCACCTCGCGCGGATGCGGGTCAAATGTCATCACGGCGGATTTTACGCCTAACGATTTCGCCACGTCTATCGCTTTCTGGATAACCCGGCGGTGACCGACGTGAACGCCGTCAAAATAGCCCAGCGCAAGCACGCACGATTCGCCTTCAAAATCAGGCGACAGCGGATAATGCAAACGTTGAATTTCCATTTATGTCTCTCCCTCCGGAAACACTCTTACCGGTTTGGATTCCACACCGTTCTCTTTATCTATATATACCACTTCATGCAGTGCAAGAAAAGCGCCGTCCGGACTGTACAGACGAATCTTGTCCCCAACTCTCCAATTGCCCGGTTTACGATGACGCTGGCTAAGTCCGTTGCGCATTGCCTGGATACGGCCGGCCGGAACGATGACAGCCGGATATTGAAGAAGCCCTCTATCGAGCGGATACAGCAGTTCCTGCAGCCGCTCTTCTGCGGCTGCTTCTTCTAGCTGGTCAAATGTCACACACTGTTCGAGTGTAAACGGGCCGCTTTTAATCCGCTGCAAGTACGACATATGAGCCGGATAGCCAAGAGCCTGTCCGATATCCACACACAACGTCCGGACGTAAGTGCCTTTCGAGCAGGTAACGGTAAACGTAACGGTTGGATGCTCTGTATCCAGATCCATTTGTTCGATGTTCATTTCATAAATCGTAATCCGGCGGGCTTTCCGTTCTGCTGTTTTTCCCTGCCGCGCCAGCTCATGCAGCCGCTTGCCATCCACTTTTACCGCCGAGTACATCGGAGGCAGCTGTTCAATATCGCCAACAAAACGATCGAAAGCCTCGCGCACCTGCGTATCGGTAAGCGGCGGTTTGACTATTTTCTCTTCAAGAATCTTGCCGCTTGCATCCTGCGTATCGGTGGATGTGCCGATCGTCATGGTGGCCCGATATACTTTCGGCGTTTCATGCAGATAATCGGCCACTTTAGTCGCCGGACCGATGCAGATTGGCAGCACACCGGTTACATCCGGATCCAGTGTACCGGTGTGCCCCACCTTTTTTGTGCGGGCAATGCGCCGCACTTTCATTACACAATCATGCGAAGTCATGCCCTCTGGCTTGTACAGCGGGACGATGCCGGATAGTCCGCTCATCATTCATTGCCACACTCCCGTAACGCGGCGCTGACTTTTTGCGAAACCGCCTTCTTCACTTCAACAATCGTTCCCGATACCGTACAACCTGCGGCACGTACGTGGCCACCACCACCAAACGATTTGGCAATCGCCGCCACGTCGACTTCACTGCGTGAACGGAAACTGACTTTCACTTTGCCATCCGCCACCTCTTTGAACAAAACGCCGACTTCGACACCTTCGATATTGCGGCCATAATTAACAAGCCCTTCCGTATCTTCATTATTCGCGCCCGTCTCTATCAGATCCGTCAGCGTAACGGTCAGATACGCAGCTTTATCATTATCGGTAAGCTCCAGTGTCTGCAGCGAACGCTGCAAAAGGCTGACATGCGCCTTTGTAATCGATTCAAGCACCCGTTCGGCGATCGCGGCAGGCTCTACCCTGTGGGCAAGCAACTCGGACGCGGCCTCCATAACATACGGAGTCGTATTGGAATAACGAAATCCACCGGTGTCCGTCAGCAGCCCGGTATACAGACAGGTAGCAAGCTCTTTTCCCAGCGGAAGGCCCATATGTTTCACCAGATCGAAAATAATTTCTGCCGTAGCTGCCGCATCGGTCCGCACAAGATTTACCGTTCCGAACAAATCATTTGTCGGATGGTGGTCAATATTGAGCAGTTCGCGCTCCTGCGTAAACCATGCCGCCACTTCCCCGACGCGGGCAAAATCAGCGCAGTCGCATGTAATTATCGTCCCGTATGTAGGATGCTCCGCCCGTTCGGAAGCGTTCAAAATATCATCCGCTCCGGGCAGGAACATGAATTTGGCCGGGGTTTTCCCTTCGTTGACAAGCGTCACCTGCTTGTCGAGCTGGCGTAGAAGCCATCCCATCGCCAGCAAGGAGCCGGTAGCATCCCCGTCAGGATTGACGTGATTCACAACAAGAAAGTGCTGATGCTGCTTTAGAAAACGCGCAGCGGCTTCCAGGGATGCTTTGTACGAGCTCATTGTTTGTCTTCCCCTTTTTCTTCATTAATCTTGTTCAGCAGCGATTCAATGCGACTGCCGTATTCGACGGATTCGTCGAATTTGAACAGTAAATCCGGGGTATGGCGCAGGCGGACGCGACGTCCGATCTCCGAGCGCATAAAGCCCTTCGCTTTTTCCAGCGCTTTTAGCGTATCGGCCTTCTGGTCTTCACCGCCAAGTACGCTAATGAATACTTTTGCCTGGGACAGGTCACCGGACACTTCAACGCCGGTTACCGTTACGAAGCCAATGCGGGGATCTTTAATCTCCCGCTGGATGATTTGGCTCAGCTCTTTTTTAATCTGCTCACCTACACGATTGGTACGAATGTTGCCCATCGTCGTTTCACCTCATTCTGGTTGAACGTGCGTGTTTTAAAATTACTGGGCGACTTCCTCCATGATGAACGCTTCAAGGATGTCCCCTTCTTTAATGTCGTTATATTTCTCGATTGTAATACCGCACTCGTATCCTTGAGCCACTTCCCTTGCGTCATCTTTAAAACGTTTGAGCGCGTCAATTTTACCTTCGTATATGACAATACCGTCGCGAATCACGCGGATACCGGCATCACGCTGAATCTTGCCGTCGGTAACATAACAACCTGCAATCGTGCCGACGCGGGATACTTTGAATGTCTGGCGTACTTCCGCCTGGCCGATAATCTTTTCTTCGTACACCGGCTCAAGCATTCCTTTCATCGCCGCCTCGATTTCTTCTATTACTTTGTAAATGATGCGGTGCAGACGAATGTCCACTTTTTCCGCTTCCGCCGTCGTGCGGGCATTTGGCTCAGGACGAACATTGAAACCGATGATAATCGCGTTAGATGCAGACGCAAGAATAACATCGGATTCAGTAATGGCACCTACCCCGGTATGAATAATATTCACGCGCACGCCTTCGACATCAATCTTCTCAAGCGAACCCCGCAGCGCTTCAACCGAGCCCTGTACGTCCCCTTTGATGATAACATTGATGTCTTTCATTTCGCCTTCCTTGATTTGATTGAATAAATCGTCCAGCGATACGCGTGCCGATGCGCGGAGTTCTTTCTCGCGTCGGCTCGTCGAACGGCGTTCCCCAATCTGGCGCGCCATTTTCTCATCTTCAAATACCATAAATTGATCGCCGGCCTGCGGCACATCGTTCAAACCGGTAATCTCGACTGGCGTGGACGGCGGTGCTTCCTTGATGCGACGGCCTTTGTCGTTGACCATGGCGCGAACGCGACCAAAAGCTGTACCGACAACGATCGGATCTCCAACCTTCAAGGTTCCAGATTGCACAAGAATCGTCGCCACCGGTCCGCGGCCGCGGTCAAGCTCAGCCTCGATAACCGTACCGCGGGCCCGTTTATTCGGGTTGGCTTTCAGTTCCTGCACTTCAGCCACAAGCAGGATCATTTCGAGGATGTCGTCGAGACCTTCCCGTTTCAACGCCGAGACATGGACGAAGATTGTATCGCCGCCCCAGTCTTCCGGTACAAGACCGTGCTCTGTAAGCTCTTGCTTCACCCGATCCGGGTTGGCCGAAGGTTTATCCATTTTATTCACCGCAACGATAATCGGCACGTTCGCCGCTTTCGCGTGGCTAATGGCTTCCACCGTTTGTGGCATCACTCCGTCATCGGCTGCTACTACGATGATAGCGATATCGGTTACTTTGGCTCCGCGCGCGCGCATGGTGGTAAATGCGGCATGGCCTGGCGTATCCAGGAAAGTAATCTTCTTCCCGTGCTTGACTACTTGATAGGCTCCGATATGCTGTGTAATACCACCCGCTTCCGTTGACGTAACATTTGTTTCACGGATTGCATCAAGAAGCGTTGTCTTTCCGTGGTCAACGTGACCCATAATGGTAACGACCGGCGGACGCTCTTCCAGCGTATCCGGCTCATCGATTTCTTCAATATTTTCAAAATCGCTGTAGTCGAGTTCAATCTTCTCTTCCACTTCGATTTCATAGTCAGCGGCGATCAGGTGAATGGTGTCCAGATCTAATTCCTGGTTAATGGTCGCCATTACACCGAGTCCGAAAAGTTTCTTGATGATTTCAGACGGCTGCTTCTTCATTTTTTTAGCAAGCTCGGCTACCGTCATCGAGCCTGAAACCGTAATTTTCTCCACTTTCACTTCCTGCTTCGGTGCTTGCTGCTGCCGGCTGTTCGGGCGTTTCATCGTTTTATTCGGCTCAGACGACTTTTTGTTATCGTCGAAACGCTTCGGACGTGCGTTTAATTTCTGCGTAGTTTTGCCGCGGCTTTGATTGGTGCGGTCTTCACGCGGCGGTTTGCCAGCGGCCGCCTTCGGCTTATTGCCGCCCTGACCCTGCGGTCTGCCGCCTTGACCTTGTGCTCTTCCACCGCCCTGGCCCTGCGGTCTGCTGCTCTGACCTTGCTTTCTTCCGCCACCCTGGCCCTGAGAGTTGCCTCTTCCGGCCTGGTTGCCATTTCTTTGCTCTTGACCAGTACTACTTTGTGCTTTACTGTTCACGTTTCGATTATTTTGTTGTTGGTTTTTTTCCATCTTCCCACTCTTTTCCGTATCACGCTTTTGTTGTTCTTGACCGTTTGCGCGTTGTTTTACCTGCTTCAGGTGCTCTTCTACCTTTTGAATCGTGCTGTCTTCCAATGTGCTCATGTGGTTGTTTACTGATAAATTGAGTTTAGTAAGCAAATTAATCATTTGCTTACTGCTAATCCCAAGCTCTTTAGCATATTCATAGACTCTCAATTTACTCATCTATCCACCCCCGACAGTTATTGGTTAATCAGCTGCGTCAATCGTGCTGCGAAGCCGGCATCGGTCACGCCAATGACAACTCGTTGCTCCTTTCCAAGCGCGGCGCCAAGTGTCAGGCGATCACCATACGTTGTACAAGAAACCTCGTAGCTGCCGCACTTATCTATTACTTTTTTGCGAGTGTTGGGGGATGCATCGCCCGCCAGGATGACCAGATGCACCTGTCCCTGACGAACGGCCTTGATGACCAATTCTTCTCCCGTAATAAGCTTGCGGGCCCGCTGCGCCAGGCCAAGCATCTGCTCCACCTGGTTCATTTGCGTACATACCTCGCAAACTCTCGTTCCAGCTCCTCGTACTTTTCATCCGTTACTTCCGTTTTTAAGGCACGGTTCAGGAGCTTTTTCTTTTTTACAATATCAAATGCCTCCCGGGAGCGGGACACATACGCACCGCGTCCCGACGCTTTGCCGGTAGGATCGATTTTGATCTCACCTTCCGGCGTACGCACGATGCGCAGCAAATCGCGTTTTTCAAACATCTCCCGGGTAGCCAGACATTTGCGCTGCGGAGTTTTTCTCAGTTTCACGAAAACCTACTCCTTTTCATCCGCTGCGTCTACAGCAGCTGCATCGGTTTCAGCTTCGTACGCTTCATCCTGTACAAATGTGTCCTGCTGCTCTTCAGATGCACCATCGGCCGGAATAACAGAAACCGGTTCGCTGTATACGAATCCTTCCTCGGCAGCCTGTGTTTCGCTCTTGATGTCAATTTTCCAACCCGTCAGCTTGGCGGCCAGGCGGGCGTTTTGTCCACGCTTGCCAATCGCAAGTGACAGTTGATAATCAGGTACAATGACGCGCGTTACCTTTTCCCCTTCATATACGGTTACATGCACCACTTTGGAAGGGCTAAGCGCATTTGCGACATATTCAGCCGGATCTTCCGACCACTTCATGATGTCGATCTTTTCTCCTCTTAGCTCCTGTACAATCGTCTGTACACGCATCCCCTTAGGACCTACGCAGGCACCTACAGGATCTACGTTCGGATCTGCAGAGTAGACGGCAATTTTGGAACGGTCACCCGCTTCGCGCGCCACAGATTTAATCTCCACGACACCATCGAAAATCTCCGGCACTTCCAGCTCAAACAAGCGTTTCAACAGTCCCGGATGCGTACGGGACACAAAGATTTGCGGTCCCTTCGTCGTTTTCTCCACTTTGGTGATGAACGCTTTGACCCGATCACCCTGCTTAAATGATTCGTTCGGCATTTTCTCGTTCAGCGGCATCAGCGCTTCGACTTTGCCGAGATCAATATAATAAAATCGGCTGTCTTGACGCTGCACGATGCCGGTTACGATGTCCTGCTCACGATCGATAAACTCGCTGTAAATAATGCCGCGCTCCGCTTCACGGATGCGCTGTGTAACGACCTGCTTAGCGGTCTGCGCCGCGATGCGTCCGAAATCGCGCGGCGTGACTTCCATGTCGATAATGTCATCAACCATGTAGTTCGGGTCGATTTCCTGCGCTTCATCAATTGAAATCTGCGAACGAGGGTCCGTTACCTCTTCTACCACGGTTTTGCGGGCGAATACGCGTACGTTGCCCAGTTCGCGGTTAATATCTACGCGCACGTTCTGCGCGGAATTGAAATTACGCTTATAGCCGGAAACAAGCGCCGCTTCGATCGCTTCAATCAGCACTTCCTTGCTGATGCCTTTCTCTCTCTCTATCTCATTTAATGCTTCAATAAACTCGGCATTCATGATTATCCCTAATCCTCCTTTCAAGTCCTAAAAAACAATCGCGAGACGGGCGCTGGCCACTTTATCGCGCGGAATGACAGCAGTCGTTCTCGCTTCTTTAATCTCCAAATTTTGTCCGTCATAAGAAACGAGTTCGCCTTCAAACACTTTAGCGCCGTTAATCGGCTCATATGTCGTCACGTGTACGTGCTTGCCGACGGCGCGCTCGAAATCTCGCTCTTTTTTCAACGGACGTTCGGCGCCAGGCGAAGATACTTCGAGAAAGTATGCGCCCGGAATCGGATCGATCTCGTCCAGCTTCTTGCTCAGCTTCTCACTGACACGTCCGCAATCTTCAATATCTACGCCGTCTTCTTTATCGATATACACGCGAAGGAACCAGTTGCTTCCTTCTTTCTTGTATTCGATTTCGACGAGCTCCAAATTTTCTTCTTCCAGAATCGGTGCGACCAGTTCTTCGGTCACGGCGATTACATGTTGATTCAAGAACATAGACCCCCTAAGCAAAGTTCAATAGAATCGGCAAGCAAATAAGACGCTTATTTGGCTAAAAGGAAAGAGTGGGTTTCCCCACTCTTTGCGTCATAGCATTACGTATACTTAGTATTACCAAAAAGTATTATAGCATAATCACGAAACCGAGGCAACAACGGCCAAGACTGGAATGAACCCGGTAAATCGGATGTAAGAATCTTCCTTGCTATCCTTTATCTCTCCTGACTCTAAAACAGCGATAGCTGGTTCGTCTCAGGCAGGCTGCTCAGACACCCCTGCTGCTGGAGAAGCTCGATTACGGAACGGGAACAGCGCGCACGCTGCTGCAGGTCTTCGACGGACAGGAATTCCCCTGCCTCACGCGCTTTAACAATGTTGAGCGCGGCGCTCGTACCGACCCCTGCCATTGCATTGAACGGAGGAATAAGGCTGTTCCCGTCGATAACGAACTGTGTAGCATCAGAGCGGTAAAGATCGACATTTTGGAATCGGAAGCCCCGTTCGCACATTTCAAGACACATCTCAAGCACCGTAAGCAGCGCTTTTTCTTTCGGCTGCGCGTCGTTGCCTTTCTCTACAATTTCTTTAATCCGGGCGCGAATCGCGCTCGCTCCCTGTACCGCAAGCTCCACATCGAAGTCGTCCGCCCGCACCGTAAAGTAGGTAGCATAGAAATGGATCGGATAATACACCTTAAAGTACGCAATCCGTACGGCCATCAATACGTAGGCTGTAGCGTGCGCCTTCGGGAACATATACTTAATTTGCTTACACGACCAGATATACCAATCCGGTACGTTGTTTTTCTTCATTTCCTCTTCCATTTCGGGCGTGAGGCCTTTTCCTTTCCGCACCGACTCCATAATCTTAAATGCAAAAGACGGTTCAAGCCCTTTGTGCATCAGATAGACCATGATGTCATCGCGGCAACCAATTACGTCTTTTAACTCGCATGTGCCGTTGCGCACGAGTTCCTGCGCATTGTTCAGCCACACGTCCGTACCGTGTGAAAGCCCGGAAATCTGAACCAGCTCGGCAAAAGTGGACGGACGGGTATCCTCAAGCATCTGACGAACGAATTTTGTACCAAACTCCGGTACGCCAAGCGTTCCAACATTACTGTCAATCTGTTCCGGCGTTACACCCAGCACCTCTGTACCGCTAAAAATCTTCATGACTTCCGGGTCGCCAACCGGGATCTTCTTCGGATCGATCCCGGTCAAATCCTGCAGCATCCGAATGACCGTCGGATCGTCGTGCCCCAGAATATCAAGCTTCAGCAAATTGTCATGAATGGAATGGAAATCATAATGAGTCGTGCGCCATTCCGCTTCCTTATCGTCCGCGGGATACTGAATGGGGCAGAAATCATAAATTTCCATATAATCAGGCACAACGATAATGCCACCCGGATGCTGCCCCGTCGTTCGCTTAACGCCTGAACATCCGGCGGCGAGGCGGCTCATTTCCGCACTGCGCCAAACTTTTCCTTTTTCTTCGGCGTACTTGCGAACGAAACCATAAGCCGTTTTCTCTGCCACCGTACCGATGGTACCGGCACGGTAAACATAATCTTCTCCGAACAGCACTTTCGTATAGTTATGTGCGTGCGGCTGGTACTCCCCGGAGAAGTTCAGATCGATGTCGGGAACCTTGTCCCCTTTGAAGCCAAGGAATGTTTCGAAGGGGATATCATGCCCATCGCCCGTCATCGGAATGTTGCAGGTCGGACAGTCTTTCGGAGGCAGGTCGAATCCGGACCCGTATTCCCCTTTCGTAAACCATTCACTGTGTTTGCATTTCGGACAGCGGTAATGCGGCGGCAGCGGATTCACCTCAGTAATCTCTGTCATCGTGGCAACGAACGATGAACCGACCGAGCCCCGGCTCCCGACCAGATAACCGTCATCGATTGATTTCTTTACCAGCTTGTGTGAAATCAGATAAATAACCGCAAAACCGTGTGTAATGATGCTGTTTAATTCTTTCTCCAGACGCTTCTCAACAATTTCCGGAAGCGGTTCTCCATACAATTCTTTCGCTTTGTTGTAGCTCATCGAACGAATTTCTTCGTCCGCGCCTTCAATTTTCGGCGTATACAAATCTTTCGGAATAATTTCAAGCTCTTCGAACCGGTCCGCAAGCATATTCGGATTTATTACGACGACTTCTTTCGCTTTTTCCTCGCCCAAGTATTTAAACTCTTCAAGCATCTCCTCCGTCGTGCGGAAGTGGGCATCCGGCTTATATTGGTCTTTAAGCGGACTAAAGCCGGTGATGCCATGGATGAGGATTGTGCGGTAATCCTTCTCGTACGGATGCACATAATGTACGTTGCCTGTCGCAATGACCGGAATATTCAGCTTCTCACCGATTTCGACAATCTTGCGGTTGGCCTCCATCAGTGCGGCTTCGTTTGGCACAAGCTGCTTTTCAATGAGATGGCGATTAATCTCAATCGGCTGAATCTCCAGCACATCATAGAAACGGGCCACCTCTTCCGCTTCTTCTGGACTTTTATTGAGCACTGTTTCGAAGAGCTCGCCCTTTTCGCACCCGGAACTAATCAACAGGCCTTCCCGGTGTTTTTGAATCTGCGCCCGCGGAATACGCGGCGTCTTGTATAAGTACTCCGTATGGGACAGAGAAATAATTTTGTATAAGTTTTTCTTGCCGACCTCATTCAAAGCATAAATATTGCAGTGAAACGGACGCGAATTCTGCAAATCCAGACCGACATGGTTGTTCAACTCATTTAGATTGGTAATCTCCCGCTCCAGCACATCTTTTAACATATAGAAAAAGACATGGCCGGTCGCTTCTGAGTCGTCAACGGCCCGGTGGTGGTTTTCCAGGCTAACGTTAAACTTGCCCGCCAATGTATTAAGTCGGTGGTTACGCATGCCCGGATAGAGAAAACGGGCCAATTCGAGCGTATCGAGGAACGGGTTCTCCATCAGCGGCAGTCCGACCTGTTTGCAGCTTGCATGGAGAAAGCCCATATCGAACTTGGCGTTGTGCGCTACAAGTACCGCGTCGCCGACGAAGTCGACAAATTCGCGGATAACCTGTTCAAGCTCCGGCGCGTCTTTAACCATGTCGTCTGTAATATTAGTCAACTGTTGAATGTTGAGCGGAATCGGTTCATGTGGGTTGATGAACGATTCATAGCGCCCGATGATTTCACCGTTCTTCATCTTGACGCCGGCCAGCTCGATAATTGTGTTATTGACGACAGACAAACCGGTTGTCTCCACGTCAAAAATAACGTACGTATCGTCAGCCAGCAGTCGATCCTGCGGCTGATGAACGATGACGGCCGAGTCAGGCACGACGTTCGCTTCCATACCGTACAAAACTTTGATCCCGTGTTTTTTCGCAGCTGAAAATGCCTCGGGAAATGCCTGGGCAACTGCATGGTCAGTGATGGCAATCGCTTTGTGTCCCCATTCGGCCGCCTGTTTAATCAAGCGCTCAGCTGATGCGATGCCGTCCATCGCGCTCATGTTCGTATGGCAGTGGAACTCAACCCGCTTTTCTTCCGCATTGTCCATCCGGGATGCCGATGGTTTGATTTGAATTAAATCTTTCGCCATCATAACCAGTTCACGTGCGAATGTGTCTTCCTGAATCGGGCCCCGCACACGGAGCCAGATGCCGTTTTTAATTGCCGAAAGCTTCGGCACATCGTCTTTATCACGGGCAAATATCTTCACCTGCAACGAATCCGTATAATCGGTAATGTTGAACGTGCACAGCGTACGGCCGCTGCGTAGTTCGCGTATTTCCGCACCAAAGACCAGTCCTTCGATGCAGGTACGGCCCATTTCTTCTTGAATCTCGCAAATAGAAATGGACGGTTCTTTGATGTCGTATCCGATTTGCAGCACGTCCACCGCTGCTGCCGCTTCTTTGCTAGCTTCGACTTTTTCCTTTTCTTTCTGCTTCTCCAGCAGCGCTTCCATCGCGCGGCTACGATCTTCCTCTTCCCGCTGCTCAACAAACTGCTGGTAGGTTTCTTCGTTTTGCGCTACATGATAGGTGACCGGAAGCGACTCCCCGCATAGCTGTTTCATTGCACGAACGATCCACTCGTCTACCTGACGCTGTTTCATTTTCTCAATGGCAAATGTATCAAGCACGCCCAATTTTATTTTATTGTCCGTAACTTCATAAGTCGCCTTTTTTAAATACGTAGATGTCGAATTGATATGCGGTGAGACCCTTTCAACAATCAACGGCCAATATTCTTTTATGAATTCCGGCATCGACACAGGGCGAACGTACCGCATGTCGCAATCGACCGCAGCGATGTTTTGAAATGCCTGTACCAGTTTGGCATAAAAAGCCTGGTATATGTTCAACGGAAGCAGTTCGGGAAGCTGCAGGAAGAAATGCCAGCGTTTCTCCTGGCGGTATACTTCCACTTTCTCAATAAGACCGCCGGAAAAATATTTTTCGACAAACTCAGGCGGAATGGCCAATTGCTGAAGCAAAAGCCCGAAGCGTTCTTGCTTCACCGCGTCGTTTTCCATACAAACAAGCACCTTCCTCCCGAAAAAAATAATGCGGAGAAGAAGGAAAAGAAAGAAGAGAACGAAAGGATGATTTCAATGAAAAAAAGGCGAACGCCTTTTTCTTCTCTGAATCCTCTTCTCTTCTTTCTTTCCTCCTGATTTCCCACTCTATTACTCTATTACCTGCCTAGCATCTATTTTTATTGCAGAGAAGCGGCCAATTCTTTAACATAAGTCAAAAGCTCGTCCACATGTACGTCTTTGCTTTCGCCCGTTTTCCGGACTTTACACTCAACAAGACCTTCGCCTGCTTTGCCGCCGACAGTAACGCGAATGGGCAGGCCAATGAGGTCTGCATCTTTGAATTTCACGCCGGCACGCTCCGGACGGTCATCAAGCAGTACTTCGTACCCTTCTTTTTGAAGCTGCTCATAGATTGAATCAGCCAGTTGTTTTTGTTCTTCGTTCTTCACATTCACTGGCACAACGTGTATCTGGTATGGCGCCAGCGACCACGGCCAGATGATTCCGTTCTCGTCATTGTTCTGCTCGACACAGGCAGCCACCGTACGCGAAATACCGATGCCGTAGCAGCCCATAATCATCGGCTGCTCTTTTCCGTTCTCGTCGAGGAACTTGGCACCCATCTTTTCGCTATAGCGCGTACCGAGTTTGAAGACGTGTCCCACTTCAATTCCTCGCGCAAATGCGATATGGCCGCCACAGCGCGGACATTCGTCTCCTTCGATAATATTGCGCAGGTCAGTATATGTTTTGACGGTAAAATCGCGACCCGGCACAACGTTTTTATAATGATAGTCTTTCTCATTTGCTCCAGCCACCGCTCCGTTCATATCTTGGATGGCGAAATCAGCATAAACTTCAATGTCTTCCGGCAAATTGAACGGACCGACAAAGCCAAGCGGAATTCCGAGCTTGTTCAACTCTTCTTCCGTTGCCATGGTCAGCACATTCGCATCCACGATATTTTTCAGTTTTACGTCATTAAGCTCGTGGTCCCCACGCACAAGCGCCACGACAAAGCGCTCATCCGCTTTAAATACAAGCGCTTTGATAAACTGGCGGGCTTCCATATCAAAATGGTTCATCAATTGTTCAATTGTTTTTACATCAGGTGTTGCCACTTTTTCCATCTCAGCCTGAGATGCGGTGCGCTTTTCTGCAGACTTATAGACGACTTCCGCTTTTTCGAGATTCGCCGCATAGTCGCAGGATGTACAATAGGCAATCGTATCTTCACCAATCTCAGACAACGCCATGAATTCGTGCGTGCCTTTACCGCCGATCGCGCCGGCATCCGCTTCGACCGCACGGAATGTCAGACCTGCCCTTGTAAAAATGCGGGTATAAGCGTCGTACATGTCCTGATAGCTTTTGTCCAGACCTTCACGGGTCGTATCAAAGCTATAGGCGTCTTTCATGATAAATTCACGTGAACGAATGACTCCAAAGCGCGGACGTACTTCATCACGGTATTTTGTTTGAATTTGATATAAATTAATCGGTAGTTTTTTGTAGGTGTTCAAGTTATCACGCACGAGACCGGTGACAACTTCTTCGTGTGTCGGCCCAAGCACGAAATCACGATTGTGGCGATCTTTCAGACGCATTAATTCGGGACCGTATGCATCCCAACGACCCGTCTCCTGCCATAGTTCCGCCGGTTGAATGGCCGGCATGGAAATCTCCTGGGCGCCGGCGCGATCCATTTCCTCCCGCACAATTTGCTGTACTTTGCGCAGAACACGGTAGCCCAACGGTAAATATGTATAAACGCCGGATACCAATTGGCGCATTAAGCCAGCCCGTACCATAAGCTGGTGACTTACAATCTCCGCTTCCGCAGGCACCTCCCGCAATGTAGGCAGAAATAGCTTGGACTGTTTCACAACACTGTACCTCCTGTATATGCTTATTATATCTATATACTTTCATGGACGGAAAAAAGAAGGAGAGAAAGAGAAAAGTAAGAAAACACAACACCTTCCTTTTCTTCTCCTTCTTTATCCTTTTTCCCGCACCACGCAAAATATCAAAGTGCTACATGTGATTTTTTAGAAAAAACGCTGAATGTCGTTCCAGGTTACGACCAGAATTAATACCATCAAGAACGCAAAGCCAAGGAAATGCACCATGCCTTCTTTCTGCGGATCAATCGGGCGACCACGCAATGCTTCAAGGCCGATAAAGACCAGACGTCCCCCGTCGAGCGCCGGCAGCGGAAGCAGGTTCATAATTCCCAGGTTCACGCTCAACGCCGCCGCCCACTGAATGAGTACAACCAGGCCGTTTTCCGCAGCTTTATACGTATAGTTAAAGATGCCGACCGGTCCCGACAGTTCCTGCACAGGGACTTGGCCAGTAAACAGTTTACCCAGCATTTCATATATCAGTTTTGAGAACTCATACGTAGTGACCGCGCCATACTGAGCAGCTCCGACGAATGATTTAGATGTCGGCGAGTAGACGCCGATTTTGCCGATCTGGACTTCTTTGTCCCCCTGCTTCTGCACTTCTTTTGCAGGAACTACCGGGAGAGAGAATTGTTCACCGCCTCTCTCGATAATAAACATCAGCTCCTTGCCCGGCGACGTACTCACTACCTGTACAATATCTTTCCAGGTGTCCATCTGCTTACCGTTAATGGATAACACCTTATCTCCCTGCTGTAGACCGGCTTTGGCCGCTGCCTGGTTTGGAATAATCTGCCCGATAACCGGCTTGTCAGATGGCACACCGTACGCCAGCCCCATTACTGTCAGCAGCACAAATGCAAGCAAAAAGTTGGCGAGCGGTCCCGCAAAGATAGCGGCGGCCCGCTGTCCGACCGTCTTGCTGCCAAACTGACGATCATACGGCGCAATCTGCGTCTCTTGATTATGGTGAAGCATCATTGCCTGCGGGTGGACCGGGTAACGAACTTCCTCGCCGTCTTCGATGCCACGAATAAACAGCTTATGTTCCAAATCCGTCTCTTCTACCGTAACGACAGTCGCTTCCGGGTGGTTGCGAATGTTCGTTAAAATCATACGCGTCACTTTGCCGTCTTCATCAAAGATAAGGCCCACATCCTGCCCGCGCTGTATCTCAATGACTTCCGGGTCCTCTCCTGCCATGCGGACGAATCCTCCAATCGGCAGCAAACGAAGCGTATAACGCGTTTCCCCTTTGACGAAAGAGAACAGCTTCGGCCCCATGCCGATAGCAAATTCGCGGCATAAAATTCCGGCACGTTTGGCCAGCAAAAGATGCCCTAATTCATGGATAAAGACTAACAATCCAAACACAAGAACAATGGCTAAAACCTTTACCAACGGGGTTCCACCTTTCCTGATTGTTTGGCCCTTTCATCAGGCCGGTTAATACTCTTCTGCAACTTGACGCGCCCACCGGTCCGCTTCCAAAATGTCTTCAAGCCCTGGATCTACAACGACCCGGTGCTTCCCCATCGTGTATGCGATCGTATCTTCAATCGCCAGAAATGGAATGTCTCCGCGAAGGAACCGCGCCACCGCCACTTCATTGGCCCCATTCAGCACCGCAGGCATCGTGCCCCCCTTTTGCCCCGCCTCATACGCAAGTGCAAGACACGGGTAACGCTCAAAATCGGGCGCCGCAAAGTGAAGCTTTGCAATCTTCACCAGGTCAAGTGGTTCAGTTTCCAATTCCACTCTCTCCGGATAACTCAATGCATACTGAATCGGAATACGCATGTCCGGTGTTCCCAGTTGAGCCATCACCGCACGGTCCGTAAACTCCACCATAGAGTGGATGATGCTTTCCTTATGGAGAATTGTGTCAATTTTGGCATACGGCAAATCGAACAACCAATGAGCTTCAATGATTTCCAATCCTTTATTCATCATTGTAGCCGAATCGATTGTAATTTTAGCCCCCATACTCCAATTCGGATGAGAAAGGGCTGCTTCTACCGTCACGTCTGCCAGCTGCTCCCGTGTTAAATCACGGAACGAGCCGCCTGAAGCAGTCAGAATGATTCGGCGTACAGCCGCTCTGTCTTCCCCCTGTAAGCACTGGTAAATAGCCGAGTGTTCGCTATCTATCGGTATGACGGAAACGTCATGTTCTTTCGCTTTTCGCATTACGATATGGCCCGCTGTGACGAGTGTTTCCTTATTAGCCAGGCCAATCGTTTTTCCCGCTTCAATGGCCGCAAGCGTCGGTGCAAGCCCGGCACTTCCCACCATGGCCGAGATAACAAAATCAGTGTCAGGATGGGTCGCTGTTGCGAATATCCCTTCTTCTCCCCACATTACTTTCGTATGCGGGGGCAGTTCATGTTTTATTTTTTCGGCCAACTCTTTTGTCTGTACCGAAATGAGGTGAGGCCGAAACTCCCGAGCCTGTTCGGCCAGCAATTGAATGTTTCTTCCGGCTGCGAGCGACACGACCGAAAATCGGTCGGGATGCTGCCGCACAATATCAAGCGCCTGTGTTCCTATTGATCCGGTAGAGCCTAGAATGGCTATTTTTTTCATACTTCCTCCTAAAGGACGGTCAACCTATGCCTTTTCTTCTCATTTTATAACAATTGAAGCAAATGCAGAACGGGAAAAACAATGATTAAACTGTCAAATCGGTCAAGCATGCCCCCGTGTCCCGGCAAAATCGCCCCCGAATCTTTTACGTTTAACGTACGTTTGATGGCTGACTCCATCAAGTCTCCAATTTGTCCGCTTACCGAGATAACAAGCCCGATAAGCAGCGCATGCGGAATCGTAAAGGTCCCGGTGACCAGCGAAAATATAAGCATTGTGACCATTGTCAAGATAATACCGCCCAGCGATCCTTCAATCGTCTTATTTGGGCTGATAGACGGCCATAATTTTGTTCTGCCGCGATATTTCCCAACAAAATACGCTCCCGTATCGGTTGCCCACGTACCAAACAAAATGGAGAGCATTACGGCAAGGCCGTTCGCCATTCGGGTTTCGTTCATAAAGTGAAACCCGATGCCAAGATAAAACGCGCTAAAAAAAAGATAGGCGATATGCTGATATTCTACCCGGTTCTTCGAAGCTACGGTAATGAACAAAAGCAGCAGAATAAATAAAAATATGACATCGCCCCGCAGCGTATTTCCGCTCCACACCAGGTCAGGAAAGAGCAAAAGCCAAAGCAAAACAAGGCCGGTCAGCCCGTGCCAATCCATTAACCGGATATGATTCATTCGGATTAATTCATAATAAGCAAGCGTAGCAAGAAAAAAAACAAGGGCAGTAAACCAGATGCCTCCTTGATAGACGACAAGAAGAAAACCGGCTCCCCCCAATACCCCTGTAATTACCCGTGTTTTCAAGCGTTCCACCTCTTACCTGGCGCGCCTTCCATTACGTTAGCGCCCCGTATCGTCTGTTCCGCTGTTGATATGCTTTGACTGCTTCGTAGAAATGTTTTCGGGAAAAGTCCGGCCAGTACACCTCACTGAACCAGAATTCGCTGTAGGCCAGCTGCCAGAGCATAAAATTGCTTAGACGAAGCTCGCCGCTCGTGCGAATTAGTAAATCGGGATCAGGCAGTCCGCGGGTAGTCAAATGCGAGCTAAACGTCTCTTCATCAATTTGATCAATGGTAAGCGTTCCGTCTTTAACTTCTTGCGCCATTTGTTTAACTGCGCTAATCATCTCCGCCCTGCTTCCGTAATTCAGCGCAAAATTGAGGATTAACCCGGTATTCTCACGGGTCTTATCCCGTGCTTCCACCACGGCTTTCAGCGTATAATCGGGCAAATCTTCTTCATAGCCCACCATACGCACCTGCACGTTACGCTCGATTAACTCTTCTAATTCGGTCGCCAGGTATTCCTGAGGCAAACGCATTAAATATTCTACTTCTTCGGCAGGACGCTTCCAGTTCTCTGTCGAAAAAGCATACAGGGTCAATACTTCTACACCGATTTCATCTGCCGCCTTCGTAATCTCTTTTACCGTTTTCATGCCGGCACGGTGTCCGGCCACGCGCGGTAGCGCTCGTCTCTTTGCCCATCTTCCGTTTCCATCCATGATAATGGCAATGTGTCTTGGAACATTAGCAAGATCCAATTCATATTCATTCAGCAGCGGATCATTTTCCGATTTTTGCATCCACCTGGTTAGTTTATCAAGCATACGTACGTTCCCCCGTACTATCAAATATATCATAAACCCCCTCACCTACGAGGGGGTTATTTGTTACACTTCCATGATTTCTTTTTCTTTATCGGCGATGATTTGGTCTACAAGCCCTACATGCTTGTCCGTCGCTTTCTGTACCAAATCCTGATTATGCTTCATGTCATCTTCCGTAATATCGCCGTTTTTCTCCATTTTCTTAATGGCATCGTTAGCGTCACGACGAATGTTACGAATAGCAACTTTTGCTTCTTCGCCTTCTTTTTTCGCCAGTTTTACAAGTTCCATACGGCGCTGTTCCGTAAGCGCCGGGATCGAAATACGAATAACATTCCCGTCATTGGTCGGCGTCAAGCCCAGGTCGGATTTAAGAATCGCCTTCTCAATCGGACCCAGCATTGTTTTCTCCCAGGGCTGAATCACAAGCAACCGCGGCTCCGGTGTGCTTATGTTCGCCGCCTGGTTTACCGGCACCGGCGATCCGTAGTAATCGACTGTAATTTTGTCCAGGAGAGAAGGTGTGGCTCTGCCGACGCGCAGGGTAGCCAGACCCCGCTTTAAAGAAGCGATGGCTTTATCCATTCTCTCTTCGGCTTCTTTTAGTACTTGCTGTGGCATCGTTATTATTCTCCTTTCACGATCGTACCAATTTTTTCGCCCATAATGGCTCGTTTAATATTTCCCTCTTCCATAATGGAGAAAACAAGGAGCGGAAGATGGTTATCCATACACAGGCTAGAAGCGGTAGAGTCCATTACACCTAACCCTTTATTCAACACTTCTAGATACGTGAGGTTTTCGTATTTCTCAGCGTTCGGATCAAGCGCCGGATCGGCAGAGTAGATGCCGTCCACTTTGTTCTTCGCCATCAGTATCACTTCGGCTTCGATTTCAGCCGCGCGAAGCGCTGCCGTCGTATCGGTGGAGAAATATGGATTGCCTGTGCCGGCTGCAAAAATAACGACACGGTTTTTCTCTAAATGGCGGACAGCTTTTCTTCTTATGTAAGGTTCGGCAACTTGCCGCATTTCAATTGAGGTTTGCACGCGCGTAGGAACGCCGACTCTTTCCAGGCCGTCTTGCAGTGCCAGGCTATTCATCACGGTAGCCAGCATGCCCATGTAGTCGGCCGTCGTACGGTCGATTCCTTTTGCGCTTCCGGCCAGGCCGCGCCAAATATTACCACCACCAACAACGATGGCGACCTGTACGCCCAATTCTACAATTTCTTTAATCTGGTGAGAAATCGACGTAATCACATCGGAATCGATCCCATATCCAACATTTCCGGCGAGAGCCTCTCCGCTTAATTTTAATACAACACGTTTATACGCGGGAAGTGGCATTGAAAAACAACTCCAATCCTCTTTAAAATTCTTCGCTGCTCGCAAGAAGATTTCCTGCTTTTTCCGCAGTTTACAAAATAGGGAACACCGCGTGTTCCCTACTTCATTCGCTTTTAGGCGTTATTTTTTTTAGTTTGCGCCATTACTTCTTCTACGAAGTTGTCGGCTTTCTTTTCAATGCCTTCGCCTACTTCATAACGAACGAAACGCACAACGTCCGTGTTGTTCGCTTTCAGAAGGTCTTTTACTTTCTTATCGGAATCTTTTACGAAAGTTTGTTCAACCAAGCAAACTTCTTCGTAGTATTTGTTCAGACGGCCTTGCACCATCTTTTCAACAATATTTTCTGGTTTACCTTCGTTCAACGCTTGTGCTTTCAGAACTTCGCGCTCCCTTTCAAGCTCGCTTGCATCCACATCTTCGCGCTTGACATACGTTGGTTTTGCAGCAGCAATTTGCATGGCAAGGTCTTTTGCCAGTTCTTCGTTCGCAGTGTTAGTCATTTCGATCAGCACGCCAATGCGACCGCCCATGTGAAGATAATGGCCGAACAGGTTTCCTTCCGGTTTTTCCAGAATTTCAAAACGACGAAGGTTCATATTTTCGCCAATGGTTGCGATTTTCTCATTCAGCACTTCTTGCAGCGTTGCACCCTGCCCTTTAAACGCTTGCCCCAGCGCTTCTTCTACGCTTGACGGACGCTGGCTCAGCAGGTGTTCCGTAATTTCTTTTACGAATGTTTGGAAATTCTCGTTTTTGGCTACGAAATCGGTCTCGGAGTTTACTTCCACGATGCAGCCCAGGTTTCCTTCCACAGCAACAGCAGTAAGGCCTTCAGCAGCAATCCGGTCTGATTTCTTTGCAGCTTTTGCAATTCCCTTCTCACGGAGAAGGTCAATTGCTTTTTCCATGTCTCCGTCCGTTTCTTGCAACGCTTTTTTACAATCCATCATGCCTGCGCCTGTTCTCTCGCGCAGTTCTTTTACCATGCTTGCACTAATTGCCATGAGAAAATCCTCCTACACATTTGTTAAGTTTAAAATATAGGGTTTACGTAACTTTGCTTTATTGTAACAAAAGGGCGGAAAAAGGTTACACCCTTCGCCACCCTTACATTGCTCGCGGAACTTATACAGTAGCTGCAACCTCTTCACCAGATCCCTGGTTTGCTTCGAGAACCGCATCCGCCATTTTTGCTGTTAACAATTTTACGGCGCGGATGGCATCATCGTTGCCCGGGATAACATAATCGATTTCATCCGGATCGCAGTTCGTGTCAACAATACCTACGAGCGGGATGCCAAGTTTACGGGCCTCCGCAACCGCGATACGCTCTTTGCGGGGATCGATTACGAAAATTGCATCCGGAAGTTCTTTCATGCCCTTAATACCGCCAAGGAACTTCTCCAGGCGTTCTTTTTCTTTGCGAAGCAAGATAACTTCTTTCTTCGGAAGAAGTTCGAAAGTGCCGTCGTTCTCCATTTCCTCCAATTGGTGCAGGCGAGCCACACGTTTTTGGATTGTGCTGAAGTTCGTCAGCGTACCACCCAACCAGCGTTGGTTAATGTAATACATGCCGCAGCGCTGCGCTTCTTCAGCTACAGACTCCTGCGCCTGTTTTTTCGTTCCAACAAACAGAATTTTACCGCCATTCGCTGCAATTTCACGAACGAAGTTGTACGCTTCTTCTACTTTCTTTACGGTTTTTTGCAGATCAATAATATAAATTCCGTTACGTTCGGTGAAGATATAGCGGGACATCTTCGGGTTCCAGCGACGAGTCTGGTGACCAAAGTGCACACCGGCTTCCAGTAATTGTTTCATAGAAATTACTGCCATCTCCACGACACCTCCTCTAAAATGGTTTTTTGTAATGCCTCCGCTCTTCGCATCTCCGAATGAGACTCACACGTTACCGTGCAAGCACCTTCACCCGGATTGAAGAACGTGTGTATTTTCACACCGTTTGTAAATATACCATAGGTGTTAAAAAAATGCAACAAGCTGGTATGAAAATTTCATCGTCTACCAGGAGAGATTAGTTTGCAGCTAAAAAACCCTGCTTTTTCAACATTTGGATCACCATTTCTACCTCTCCGTCACCTATCCCCAGCTTACGGGCAATATCGTGCGGAGACATCCCCCCGAAGTACAGCCGGGGGATATCTTTATAGTCGTCTTTTAGAAAATGCGGAAAGAGAAGGGACGAAGCGGCTTTTTCGTGCAGCAAGTCACCTGCAACATGCTGTGCAGCCGTTACCTTTTGTGCTAATTCTTCGTTTTGTTTTTCCAGTTCAGATACTTTTTGTCTAAGAGAAGCTAACTCTTCCTTCACGCCGGCCAATTCCATATCCGTCATGCGTTTAACCTGTGCAATGGAACGCACCAGTTCTTTGTTCTCCTGCTCAAATTCAGTTATCAGCGTATGAAGTTTTTCTTCAGCCGCCGCTCCCTGTGTCGTTCGCTCACCATTGCCTTTCAAAAAACGAAGCAATAGCAGAAGGACAATAACAGTAAGAGCGGAAAGCCAGATTTCTATCATGTATTTTCACCAACTATCCGTGGGTTATGAAAAGGTATTAAAATGTAATGTCCAGGCTATGCCCTTTGTACGGATGAAGATTTGGTTTTTCCGATTCGCTAAAGGCGTAGTTTTTCTTTTTCTGTTTTCTAGAACTCATTCCCTGTTCGCCCGAACTCCCTTTGTCTCCCTGGTTAATATGGTTTTTGGTCGCTTCTTCTGTTTTGGCTATGCGCGTTCGGTTCACTTCGTCTTTTTGCTCTTGCTCAAGCGCCAGGCCTGCCTGTTCCTGCTGCGGCCTTTCCTGCAGATGCTCTTGTATTTTTCCTACATCCTGCATACGCGGAATGGCGATTTGCAATTCAAGTGCGCGCAGTGTCATCCGGACCACCTCTTTTCTTTGAAAATCATGAGGAAAGAAGGAGAGAAAGAGAAAATAAGATCCAAGGAAGAAAAAGGCCTTCGCCTTTTTCTACATTAAAATCCTCTCCTCATTCCTTCCTCTCTTTTCATTCGTACCGCAAAAGTCAGCCGTCCTTCCCGTGATTTTCATGTCGGAGTTGCAGTTGAAACACCATGGGTAGTTTATTAAAGCGGTGTCGTA
The DNA here is from genome assembly GCF_007991215.1 of Aneurinibacillus danicus. GTDB lineage: Bacteria > Bacillota > Bacilli > Aneurinibacillales > Aneurinibacillaceae > Aneurinibacillus > Aneurinibacillus danicus. The sequence continues at coordinate 15,791 of NZ_BJXX01000049.1, read as the reverse complement.
GTTATATGACCGTCTTCCCCAAGAATGAACGCGGTTCGATTATGATTTTCTTTTATAAAGCGCACCGCGTTACCGAATACAAGCTTAGTCCCGCTGTACATAACGCTTAGAACTTCGACACGGGCTTTTTCCATGCCGCCTACCTTCTCTTCAATTTCTTCTATCTTTTCTTTTGCATGTGAATATTTTTTTTCAGCCAGCAGCTTAGCATTCGTAAATTTAATCTGCAGTGCACGCTTATCCGGAGTGAGTTTGCCCTGGAGCGCTAACTGATCAAGAAAGCGCAGTCCTTGATCGGATTTTTTTATGGATTCCGTATATTCTTTGATTTCTTTCTTAAGCGCCTGCAATTCTTCGCGCAAACGCGGGTTTGCGCCAACCTCAATATTGGTAGGAGTGTTTGTCATATTGCCAATTATTTTCGCAACCACTTTTTCTCCTGCCTGTACCGTTCCGCCAACGATAAGTCCCTTAGTAGCTTTACAAATAACGTCACGGCCTGCGCTTACATTGCTGTGCATAATCGTCTGCGAAACAATAATATCATTTTCAGCTTTCACTGTTGCATTTTGAATAAAGCCTGCTTTTACATCCACATCGGCATGGATAGTGCCTTTATGATGTCCAATGATACCGCCTCTAATTTCAATCGTTCCTTTCGCTTCCAGCGTGGCGCTTTCAACACTCCCCGCAATACGAATATCGCCACCCGCTTTAATCGTAAAGCCAGGATGGACATTTCCGTTGACGACGACATTTCCGATAAAATCAATGTTTCCTACACCAAAATCAACGTCGCCTTTTACTTCATACACGGAAAGCACATTAATTTTTCCGTTTGCTGTAATCGAGACTTGACCGTCTACCGCCGCATAAGCATTATTTTTTTCTTGATCCAGCAATACGTTTTTTCCGATTTGAAATCGCGCCTCTTTGCCGTCTTTGGCCTGTATAACCTCTCCGCTTACACCGGTACCCGGCTGTCCCTTCGTAGGAGGAACTTTTCTGGCAAGCAACTGGCCCTTTGTAACATTCACCAATTGCAGCAGGCTATAATAGTCAACACTACCGTCCTCTCGCTCCTTAGGGCCTTTCTTTTCCGAGGGGCGTACTACAAATTCGATATATCCGTCCTTGCCAGCGGTCGGTGGCACTCCCTGCGCAATGACGAGCACTTCATTTGAATACATATAAGGACTTATTGCCACCTCACGTAGCAAGTTCTCATCAATACCAAATATAACGCGGTTCTGATTTATAATGGCCAGCAAATCCTCATATGTCACACGCACGTCTCCTTCAAGACGCAACTCCATTGTCGCCTGCATTTTATCTTTAGCGATTTGGACCTTTACCATGTCAGCCAGCGTCTTTGTGGAAGCCCCCTGCTCTACTTTATTTTCAGACCCCTCCATATGCAGCAACCTTCTTTCCCCTTTTACTCATTTAAAAGATAATCTTTTGCTCTCGCAAGCGCTCCGCGCATTCTAAAAATTGCCTTGGAATGCAGTTGAGAAATACGCGAAGCGGATAACCCCATGATTTCGGCAATCTCAGTCAACGAACATTCTTCATAATAGAACAAAGAAATAATTGTTCTTTCTTTCGGCGGCAGACGTTCAATCGCTTCAGCCAAAATGCGCTTCTGCTGATCTTTATGCAGCGCTAACTCCGGTCTTTCAGCATGCTCATCCATAATGACCGATTGCCGTGAGTGCTTTTGATCTTCATCGTCCTGGATGGGCTCATCAAGAGAAAAGACGGAGGCAAATGACACGTCCTGCATTGTCTGATTTAACTCTGCAAGTGAAATGTTAAGGTGTCTGCTTACTTCTTCATCCGTAGCCGCCCTGAGGTTCTGCTGTTCAAGCTGCGCATACGCTTCCTCAATCTTTTTTGCTTTGTCACGAATGGAACGAGGAAGCACATCATTCTCACGTAAACCGTCGATCATTGCACCTCTAATCCTCCACATTCCATACGTTTCAAATTGAAGGCCACGTGTATAATCGAATTTTTTCAATGCATCGAGCAAGCCAAGCCGTCCGAAGCTGATTAAATCTTCTTTATCTACTGTATCAGGCAGTCCAATAGACAGCCGGTTTGCCACATAATTGACAAGCGGGAGATATTGTTCAACCAACTCGATTTCCGTCTGTCTGTCTCCCTCTTCCCGCCAGCGTTTCCATTTCTCTATATCAAGCGTTTTTTTTGATTTCCGCGCCATCATACGCCCACTCCCTTCTATTCATTAGAGAATACACGCAGAGCTCGCGCGACTTCCTCCGGATCGATGTCATCTTTGCGGTTGCGTGCGATTTGCGGAAAATCGGCAGGGGTAAACTGTGAAAATTCCTCAAACGCAGGCTTTCCCTGTCTCCTTTCCAATTCTTCGCTCTGCTGTTGTGCGGACTCTTCCGGCGTTACCAAGTCAATATGCTGGCCTTTCTCCTCTCGTGTAAGCAAATGTTTATTTTCTTTACCAATGACCTTGCTAATCAAATACCGAAAAATAAACACAAACAAAAAGAATAGCACAAATGCAAGTAGAGAGCGCAAAAGGCTCTCTAAAAATAAATTATTTAAAATAGAAAATAGAAATGTAAAAGCGCTAATAATCCCTGCAATGATAAAATTCCATTTGATCGAACCTATCCACATATTACAATTCCTTTACCCCTTGGTTTACCGTTCGAATATTCAAGATCCCCGTACAACTATCTAATTCGATAGTTCGACCGCAGTTTCCTCCTGTATCTTCGGCAAGAATTGGAATACCCGCTTCATTTAACGCCTGCTTACAAGCTTCCACATTTCGTGGCCCGATTCGCATCGTGTCACTTGTGGTAGAAAACGCGAACATCTGCGCCCCTCCAGCCAGCTTAGCAACTAGTTTGCGACGGTTAGCACCAGCTTTTTCCATGTTTTCGATTAGCTTAGGGATAGCTGTATCCGCATATTTGGCGACGTTCAACATCCCTTTGCTTAACGAGGAATCCGGCAGCATGACATGCGCCATTCCCCCTATTTTATTTTGATTATCAAACAGTACAACCCCCACGCAGGAGCCCAGGCCTGTCGTGCGAATTCGGTCAGGAGATTTTGCAACATTTAGATCTGCCATGCCTACCTTAATGACATTCATTCCAGCGGAACTCCCAGTGCGTGGAATAATTGCGGTAAAGCGGTTGGATCAGGAATAAGAAAGAAATGTCCTGAAATTTTTTCATTTCCATGGAAAAAAGCAGTATCAATTGTAAGGGCAAAATCTCCGTTATGACCAATTTCTAACAAACCATAAGACAAAATCGCTCCTGCCATGTCAATAGCAACGGCTGGAGGAGATGGCTGCATATTTAACTTTGTAAAATCAGCCAGAGAAGAAAGATACGATCCGGTTAGAATATTGCCGATTTCATTCAACGCGGACAATTCCATTTCATTGAAACTCTCTTCGTCCTGATTTATAATACCCATCAATTCGTGCAGCAAATTTTTTGCCGACTCTACAGATATGATAAAAAACATATTGCCGGGAATGTTGCCAAGTACCCGCAAAAACACGCAAACAACAAGCGATTCCGCTCCTCCTACAAAGTCTGCAATTTCATCGAACGGAATGATCTTGACTTGAGGAACTTTCATATCGATTTCTTTGGAAATTAATTTGGAAAGAGCGGTGGCTGCGTTCCCCGCTCCGATATTCCCTACTTCTCGTAGAACATCAAGCTGAAAATCACCAAATTGTTCAAATTTCATCGCCTATGCCTCGATATTCTCCAATTGTTTTAATTCTTCTGTATTTAATACTTTGTCAAGGTTAAGAAGAATAAGCAGGCGGCGATCCAGCTTGGCAACTCCACGAAGATAGACCGCTTCGATTCCTCCCACCACTTCCGGAGGCGGCTCAATCGCATTGATCGGAATATCAATGACGTCATTGGCGGAATCGACAATCAATCCTACTTCAATCTCGCCTACGGCCACGATAATAACGCGTGTTGTTTCATTGTATGCGGTCTCTTCGATACCGAAACGGCGACGCAAATCTACAATAGGCGTAACAACGCCGCGCAGATTGATGACCCCTTTAACAAAGTTCGGAGTTCGCGGTACGCGGGTAATATGCTCAAGGCGTTCAATCGATTTTACCTGGTTAACTTCCACACCGTACTCTTCATCTTTTAGGCGAAATACAATGACTTTAATCTCTTCTACAATATCCTTGCGATCCAACACGGATGCTGCCTCCTTTATTTAATTAACGCGTTGCAATCGATAATAAGTGCAACCTGTCCGTCGCCAAGAATTGTGGCACCGGAAATCGCAAACACGTTAACAAGATATTTACCAAGTGATTTCAATACAATTTCCTGCTGGCCAATAAAGGAATCCACAACAAGTCCCGCCATTTTATCTCCTTTTCGTACGATTACAACAGAGATGTCGCTCTCTTTCTGTTTTTCACTATCAGGGATGCTGAAAATCGATTTCAAAGAGACAAGCGGGACAATCCGACCACGGAAATCAATGACATCCTGCTGATGCGCATGCATAATTTCATCCGGTGAAAAAACGGCCGTTTCGATAATGGAGCTAAGCGGCACTGCGAATTTTTCGTCCTCTACCTGTACGAGCATAGCGGAAATGATAGATAGCGTCAGCGGGAGCTGAATTAAGAATGTGGTACCGGCACCCGGAGTCGAATCAACGCTGCATGCGCCACCGAGCGATTCGATTTTCGTTTTTACTACATCGAGACCTACCCCGCGTCCAGATACGTCCGAAATTTTATCGGCAGTACTCAATCCAGAAGCAAATAGCAGTTCGTCGATTTGCTTATTTGAAAGTGCGCTTGCTGCCTGCTCCGTTATAATTCCACGCTCAATTGCTTTTTTGAGAACTTTCTCGCGGTTAATGCCTTTTCCGTCGTCACGTACTTCAATAAATACATGGTTACCGCTGTGATACGCTTTTAGCTGCACCAGGCCTTCTTCCGGCTTGCCTGCCGCCAGGCGCTCCTCCGCAGACTCGATACCATGATCAATCGAGTTGCGCAGCAGATGAACAAGCGGGTCGCCAATCTCATCAATAACCGTGCGATCCAGCTCCGTTTCCGCACCAATGATTTCAAGATTAATCTTCTTATTTAAATCTTTTGCCAGATCACGCACCATGCGGGGGAAACGGTTAAATACCTGCTCTACCGGAACCATCCGCATCGTCAGGATGATGTTCTGTAAATCTCCGCTGATACGACTCATATGTTCGACAGTCTCCATGAGCGCGCTTTGCCCGGATTCGCGTGCCAATTGCTCCAGACGTCCCCGGTCAATAACAAGCTCACTAAACAAATTCATCAGGACGTCGAGACGCTCAATATCTACACGGATGGTTTTTCCTGCCGTATTTTTCTTGGCAACTTGCGCCTGTGGAGCGGCTTTTTCTTCTTTTTCTTTTTTTGCTTCGGTCTGTTTAGCCAGAGCGGCTGCGGCGGTCTCTGCCGGATTCTCTTCCAGTTGGTTCATGGAAGCCACACGATGGGCCGCAGGATGAATCTCTTCTACCTCTACCGATTCAATCTCAGAAACGTTCATAACCGCCGTTTCTACTTTTGTGCTCGATTCTTTGCTGATAAGCACAATCTCAAACGATTTTTCAAACTTTTCTTCTTCTAATTCTTCTACGGAAGGAGTTGTTTTGATAATCTCCCCCAGTCCTTCCAGGCTATCGTACACCATGTAGGCCCGTGCGGCTTTCAATACGCAATCGTCTTTTACAGATGTCTTAACCCAGTAGGCCTTATAGCCGGATTGAATGGACTGTTCAATTACCGTAAGTTCATATTCATCCAACTGATACGCTTTTGCGTTCTGAGGGACTTCCGCTATTGCCGCTGCCGCCTCATCTCCCGATCCGGACAATGCCTGGCCCCCCTGATGCGCAGTGGGAATTTCACCACGAAGAATGGCCTTCAATGCTGAAACAATATGCGAGACATCTTCTTTGCCGTCTCCGCCTCCAGCGATCGAATACAGCATCGTTTCAAGCAAATCCACACACTTGAAAATCACATCCATAATGTCCGTATTAATGACCAGCTTATGATTGCGCGCCTGATCAAGAACATTTTCCATTTCATGGGTCAGCGCTGCCATGTCTTCAAAGCCCATCGTGGCAGCCATCCCTTTTAAAGTGTGAGCAGACCGAAAAATTTCATTGATTAAATCCACGTTTGCCGGATCGTTTTCAAGCACAAGCAAATTATCGTTAATAGCCTGAATATGTTCTTTTGATTCTTCAATAAACATATCCAAATATTGATTCATTTCCATAAACCATCCACCTCCCTAGCAATGTAAGCAACGCATAAGCTGGGCGGAGATTTCATGAAGTGGCGCTACGATGTCCACCGTTCCAGCTTGAATGGCAGCCCTTGGCATGCCGAATACGACGCATGTAGATTCGTCTTCCGCAATGACGGTGCGAACCCCGGTCTCTTTTAGTTTTTTCAATCCCGCTGTTCCATCACTTCCCATTCCGGTCATAATGATTGCATATTTGGCGGGGTGACGAATATGAGAGAGCGACTCGAACAGCCTATCGACAGAGGGCCGGTGTCCTCCCCGGGGCTGCTCCTGATTCAACGATATGTACAACTCCCCATCTGCTCGCTGTTTGACTTCCATATGATAGTTTCCCGGCGCAATGTATGCGTGACCGCTTTGCAACGTCTGGTTGTCTTCCGCTTCACTTACTTCAATCTGACATAATGAATTCAGGCGCTGGGCCAGTGACTTTGTAAATCCCGGCGGCATATGCTGCACAATAACGAGGCTCCCGTTAAAATCCTGCGGCAAACCTTTTAAAAACACCTGAAGCGCTTTAGGCCCCCCGGTGGAAGTCCCCACTGCTACTACATTCTCAATCTTTCCCTTTCGCATCTCTCCTACCGGCATTTTCCCTCTCCATACTTCATCGGTTGTTTTGTTATTCACTGAAGTGTAAGACAAAGAACGTTTCCCGGCAGCGGACGGAGGTGTGCGAAGCAAACGAGAAATTTTTATACGTGCAGCCGCTTTTACTTTCTCTATAAGTTCCGTCTCCACTCTGTGGAGATCAAGTGAAATGGCGCCAGAGGGCTTTGGTACAAAATCGACAGCTCCCATCTCTAGAGCGCGTATCGTCTCATTCGTCCCCTGCTGCGTCAAGCTGCTCAACATGACAACCGGAAGCGGTGTTTCCTTCATAATTTTCTCTAATGCTTCCAACCCGTTCATCACGGGCATTTCTACATCCAATGTAACGACGTCCGGAGACCATTTTCTTATAAGCTCTATCGCTTCTGAGCCATTTCTGCCTTTTGCCACCACTTGAATAGCGGAGTCCTGTTCCAGCAAATCACCGATCACTTTCCTCATAAATGCCGAATCATCAATGACTATCACTCGAATAGGCTGTGTCACTTTCTCCCCTCCCGCTATCTCCAAAACATCCGTAAACGTGAAAGAAAGCCCTTCACTCCGCCGCCATCCTCCATTTTTCCGTTAGAAAGATAGGCATTAACCAAACTTTTAAAATTGTTTGCCGCTTTGCTCGTCGGGTAAGCGAGACAAAGAGGACATTGCCTTTTCACCGCCTTCGAAACATGTACGTCATCATAGACGAAACCGAGCATATTCATCTCCAACTTCAGAAACTGGCGAGCAACAAGCAGCAGATTTTTGCCGGTAGCTCTTCCTTCTCTTTCATTTGCCGCACGATTGACCACTACGTTAATTTTGATGTCTTCCTTCTGGGTATGTGTCATCTTAACTAGGGCATATGCATCGGTCAACGAAGTGGGCTCAGGGGTTGTGACCAGCATAACCTCATCAGCGGATAGGAGAAAGCGAAGCATGTCTTTGGATATACCTGCTCCGGTGTCTAAGATAATTGTATCAGCATATCCTTGCAATTGGGTCAGCTGTTCGAAAAAATAATGTAATTTAATTTCATCAAGTTCAAATATCTGTGACAGACCGGACCCCCCAGCCACAAATTCTAGGTCATTAGGCCCCTTTTCAATAATATCCCAGATTGAAAGCCTCTTGTCTATGAGATCGATAATATTTTTTTTCGCGGAAACTCCCATTAAAACATCAATATTCGCAAAACCTACATCCAGATCAAATAAAACGACGCGTTGACCTTTCTGCTGCAAACAAAGCGCAAAGTTAAGCGAAAAGTTTGATTTTCCTACCCCGCCTTTTCCGCTCGTCACGGCAATCACTTTTGTCTTATATACATTTTGCCCTACTCCATTCGTTTGCCTTGAAAGTTTCCCAAGCTTCTCTCTTAACTGCTGTGCCTGATCACTCATTCGTATCCATCTCCTAGAAGCAGCGCGGCCACTTTTTCAGGCGTAGCTACTTCAATATCATCCGGCACATTTTGCCCTATCGTAAAATACGAAAGCGCAAGCTTATATTTAATGACCAAATTTAAAATAGAGCCGTACGTACCTGTCTCATCCGTTTTAGTAAAAATCACTTTGTCTACTTTAACGTTCGCAAAACTTTGCACAACCGCTTCCAAATCCCCCTGTTTGGCGGTTATGCTCAATACAAGAAACGTTTCGCTTGGCAGCGGAGATTGCAGCAGTTTATTAATCTCATCCACATATTCTTTGTTGCGATAGTTTCGTCCGGCCGTATCCATAAAAATCACATCGCAGCCATCCAACCGCTCAATCGTGGAGCTAAGCTCTTCGGCCGAATAAACAACCTTTAAAGGAACGTTTAAAATATTAGCGTATGTTTTCAACTGCTCTACGGCGGCTATCCGATAAGTATCTGATGTCATCATCCCTATCTTTTTCTTTCTCGATAGCGTGCTTTCCGCCGCCAGCTTGGCCAGCGTAGTCGTCTTCCCGACACCTGTCGGACCGATAAAATTTACAAATGCCGTTGTTTCCCGCAGCGGGCCATGGGCGTTACTGGCTTCTTCTATCATTTTGATGATGGTTTCTTTCGCATGTCTTTTCACCTTGTTTTCATCCTGCAACGCTTCCGCCGGAAGTTCTCTCAGTACTCTCTCAAAAATAGACGCAAGAACATCCTCCGCCACTTCCTGGCTTTGCAAACGCCGACGAAGCGAATGAAATGAAGCAGGAAGCGAGCTTTGCTTCTCATCGGCCATCATAATCTTCCAAAGCATTTCCCGCATTTCTTCCAATTCTTCTGAAACCGTGCTATCTTTCCGTTCATTTTGCTTTTCAGAGACACGAGCACTCATCGCCGGGTTGGGTGCGGATGGCTGCGTCTGGAGCGTAGCTGCCTGCAAAGCTTGGGCAAAAGACTGAGCATCTTCTTTCACGGGGGCAGGCTGCACTGGAGCGGAGGGCAATACTGCCGTAAAACGCTGCGTTTTTTTTGTGTGTTCAAGTTCATCCCCACCATTTGGATCGATAGCCGCAATAACCTCTATTTGTTTTTTGCGGAACATACCTAAAAAACCACCAGTTTTGATGGGTTTTGTATTTAGGATAATCGCGTTTTTCCCTAAATCGGTACGAATCTGCTGCAGGGCATCCGACATGGAATCGACCACATATTTTTTCACACGCATTAGATGCTCACCACTCCTACGCTTTGAATTTCGATTTCAGGCTCCAATTCGTTATAAGACAGTACCGGAATTTCCGGCATCATTCGCTCAACAAGCTGCCGCATATACATGCGGATGGCAGGCGATGTTAGAATAATCGGTTGTTGTCCCATTTGCAGCATGCGGTTTACCTGCTCGGACAGCGCCGCAAAGATTCGTTGTGACGTGTCCGGATCAATTGCCATATATTTTCCCTGTTCCGTCTGCTGTATGGAGTCGGCAATCGTTTTTTCCAAACTCGGTCCTGCCGTGATGACCTGAAGCGGCTCTCCCGGTGCGGTGAACTGCAGCGTAATCTGGCGCGACAGCGACTGGCGTACATATTCAGCCAGCAAATCCGTATCTTTTGTATAAGGGCCATAATCGGCCAACGTTTCTAGTATTGCAGCCAGATTGCGAATCGAGATTTTCTCCCGCAAAAGCTTCTGCAATACTTTCTGCACGTCGCCTATACTCAATATGTTTGGAATTAATTCTTCCACCAGCGCAGGTGCAGTCTCACGAATGTTGTCGACTAATGATTTCGTCTCTTGACGATTCAACAGTTCATGTGCGTATCGCTTAATAATTTCAGTGAGATGCGTAGCTACCACGGACGGAGGATCAACTACTGTATAACCGGCCATCTCCGCCCGCTCTTTCACTTCTTCCGTCACCCAAAGGGCCGGCAAGCCAAAGGCCGGCTCCACCGTGTCAATACCGACGACGGATTCGTCCTCAATACCCGGACTCATCGCCAGGTAGTGATCCAGCATGATTTCGCCCTGGGCTACTTGATTTCCTTTTATCTTAATAACATACTCATTTGGCCTCAGTTGAATATTATCCCGGATCCGAATCACCGGCACGACAATCCCCAGCTCAATGGCACATTGGCGTCGGATCATAATCACACGATCGAGCAAATCGCCGCCCTGGTTCGCATCCGCCAGCGGAATTAATCCATATCCGAATTCGAACTCTATCGGATCGATATGAAGCAGACTGACCACACTTTCCGGACTGCGAACTTCTTCGATCTCTGCTTCTTCCGTCGATACTTCGAGTTCTTCGCCTTTTGTTCCTATGCTTTTTTGTAGACGAAATCCACCAAAAGCAAGCACTCCTGCTACCGGGAGAGTAGAGAGAGGCCCAATCGGTGTTAAAATCCCCATCATGGCAATGGTTCCTGCTACCACATACAACAAACGCGGATAGGCCAACATTTGCTTAACCAGATCGTCTCCGATATTATCTTCGGAAGCGGCACGGGTAACGATAAGCCCGGTTGCCGTCGATAACAGGATGGCCGGCAGCTGGCTTACGAGTCCGTCACCGACAGAGAGAAGCGTAAACGTTTTGGCCGCTTCGCTAAAACTCATGCCATGGATAACCATACCGATAATGAGACCACCAATAATATTAACAATAAAAATGACAATTCCGGCAATCGCGTCTCCTTTTACGAATTTGGTAGCACCGTCCATCGCTCCAAAGAATTCGGATTCCTGACTAATCTTCTTCCGCCGCTGCTGGGCTTCCGCATCGGAAATCGCACCGGCATTCAAATCAGCGTCAATTGCCATCTGTTTCCCCGGCATTGCATCAAGCGTAAAGCGGGCTGCTACTTCCGCCACGCGCTCTGAACCTTTGGTAATAACCATGAAATTAATTAACGTTAAAATCAAAAAGACGACAAATCCGACAATTGCATTTCCTCCGATAACAAACGAACCAAATGCCTCGATAACTTTTCCTGCTTCTCCGAGCGACAAAATATTGCGTGTCGACGATACGTTTAATGCCAGACGGAATATGGTTGTGACTAAAAGCAGCGATGGAAAAACTGAAAACTGTGATGGATCATTTGTATTCATCGCCACCAACAAAATCGTAAGTGATAGTGAAATATTAATAATCAAAAGGAAGTCGAGGAGAGGATTGGGCATGGGAATGACAAGCATAATAACAATGCAAATGACAAATCCCATAATAGCAAAATCTCTACGGTTCATTTATTCTCCCCCCTTCACTACAATCCATTAGATTTTTCCTTTTAGCTTGTATACATATGCCAGCACTTCAGCCACAGCCTGGAACAGATCCTCCGGAATTTGCTGATTTACCTCAACCTGCGCAAATAGCATACGTGCAAGCGGCTTGTTTTCTACCATAACAATTTCATGATTTTGAGCAATCTCTTTAATTTTCAGCGCGACAAAATCCTGACCTTTAGCAATCACCGTAGGTGCCTGCATGGATGTGCCATCGTATTTAATGGCAACCGCAAAGTGCGTCGGGTTGGTAATAACCACATCTGCGTTTGGAACTTCCTGCATCATGCGGCGCATCGCCATTTCCCGCTGCTTCTGTTTGATTTTCCCTTTGATTTGCGGGTCGCCTTCTATCATTTTGTATTCATCTTTAATGTCCTGCTTGGACATTCGCAGTTGCTTCTCATGCTGAAACTTCTGATACATATAATCGAAGATTGCAAGGATAAGAAGCAGGACAGCTACGGTAAAACCCATTTGGAGAGTCAGCTTTCCTACAACAGTAAGCATATCCCCGACCGATTTCGTAGCCAAGGTCAAAAGCTCATCTTTTCCGCCCCATAATATAAACCATACTGCTGTACCGATAAACAAAACTTTCAGAATAGATTTGACAAGGTTAACAAGTGCCTGCAAAGAAAAAAGTTTTTTTGCTCCCTTAACCGGATCCAGCCTCTCTAATTTAAAAACGAGTGGCTTCGTTGTAAACAAAAGTCCAAATTGAATGTAATTCGCAAAAAAACCGATAACGACGGCAATCAAAAAAAACGGCCATACGATGATCGCTGCCTGATATACCATCTCGAGCATCAATTGTTCCGTTGTTTCTTCAGACACATCCATCAATAAATAATTAGTAAAAAACGATTGGAAATAACGGTATAAACGTTCTCCCATTCCTTTTCCCATAAACAATAAAAACAAAAAAATCGCTAAAAGAATAAGCGCAGCTGATACTTCCTGGCTTTTAGCGACCTGGCCTTCCTCCCTCGCTTTCTGCCTTTTGCGCGGGGTTGCCTTTTCCGTTTTTTCGCCAGAGAAAAACTGCAAATCTACTTGAAAACGGATTTGGGTCATGGCACGGCCCCCATAATTTCTATCATGCGTTCCATTGAGGCAAACAGCATTTCAAACAGGCGCGTCATCACAAAGAAATAACCGGGAAATACAATCATCAGGATAAGAAAACCGCCCAGAAGCTTAGCCGGCATTCCAACGACAAAAATATTCATCTGGGGCACGGTTTTAGCCACAATGCCAAGCGCAACATCGATAACGAATAACGAGCTTACCATGGGAGCCGCAAGCAGCATCCCCGACATGAACATATAAGAGAACTTCTCTACAAGAAATGCAGTAAGTGAGCCATTTTCCAATCCATTAAACCAGCGATCGATCGGTACCGCCTGATAACTTGCCAATATGCCTTTAATCAACAAATGATGACCGTTTGCCGTTAAAAGAAATAGCATCGTAAGCATATATTTAAAATTTCCCATCAACGGCGTCTGCGCGCCTGTCATCGGGTCGAATATCATGGCCATCGCAAGACCCATCATCATATCGATGAGCGAACCGGCTACCTGGATTGCCGCCAGAAATAATGTAGCCAGAAATCCTAGCAGAAGACCGATGAGCACTTCCTTTATAGCTAAATATACATAAGTCCAGTCAAGCGGAATGACACCGGACGCTTTTAGAAGCGGAAACGCAATCAAGGCCAAGAAAAAGGAAAGACCTACTTTAAAAGGAGCCGGTATACTTCTCGTCGAAAAGATCGGCGCTGCTACGAAAAATGCGGTAATCCGGATAAATACAAGCAAAAATGCCGGCAGCAACTCTAGTAATTGCATATTTTTACTATCCTATGAATTTATAAAGATTGCCAAGAATATTGGAGGTAAACTCTAGTAAATGGCTAAGCATCCAGGGTCCAAAGACGATTAAAGCGACTAAAGTTGCCACAATCTTTGGCACAAAGGCCAATGTCGCTTCCTGAATGGATGTCGTAGCCTGAAAAACACTTACAATTAGCCCGGCAATTAACGCAATCCCTACCAAAGGCGCACTTGTCAGCAATACGACAAAAACAGCCTGTTGGGCAAGCGAGATAATAAATTCTTGCGACATGCCTCTTCACCTCATTGAAAACTTAGTAACAGCGATTTAACGACAAGATACCAGCCGTCTACCAGTATAAACAGCAAAATTTTAAACGGAAGTGAAATCATAACGGGCGGAAGCATCATCATCCCCATTGCCATCAATACACTGGCCACTATCATATCGATTACAAGAAACGGGATAAATATCATAAAGCCGATTTGCAAGGCCGTTTTCAATTCGCTAATCGCGTAGGCAGGAACCAGAGCCGTCAGCGGAATATCTTTCACTGTCTTAGGTTTCGGTGCTTTTGTGTACTCAAGAAACAGGTTGAGATCTTTTCCTCTCGTATGCTTGACCATAAACTCTTTAAATGGCATCACCGCTCGTTCCACGGCCTGCTCCTGGGTAATTTGCTTCTTAAAATAAGGTTGAAGAGCTTGATTATTTACCTGGGAAAACGTCGGTGCCATAATGAAAAAAGTTAAGAATAAAGCCAGACCGATTAATACTTGAGTCGGCGGAGCCTGCTGTGTAGACAGCGCCGTTCGCGTAAATGACAGGACAATTACGATCCGCGTAAAGCACGTCATCATGATAAGAATGGAAGGCGCCAGCGACAATACGGTAAACAGCAGCAAAATTTGCAGCGTAAGGGAAACATCTTCGGGCTTATTTGAAGCTCCGATATTAATATCCAATCCCGGTATCGGCACCTGGGCGGCATACGTATACTGGGGTAGGAAAAACAATAATCCTATGGCGAAACCGGTTAGTATAGTAAGCCGTTTCATCTATCCTCTTCCTTCTCCCTATCCATAAACAATTCTTGCTGCATACTCTCCCGCCGCCTGCGTGCCTCTTCCATTTTCATCTGAAAGGATGCCGCAAGCTCTTCCTCTCTTTGCTTCCCTTCTCTTTTAAGCAGGCGTCCCATCCATACCTTCACTGGCATTGTGCCTGATATAGCGGAGGAAGCGGAACGTGACTCCAATGTTTCCAGCAGCCCTTCCACTTCTTCCTGCTCCTCAATACAGCGCAGCAACGTCACATTCTCGCCGACGCCGACGATATATAATGCTGAACCGATTTGCACAATCTGCAGCGACTTCTGCGGACCTAACGAACAACCACCGAGCGTCCGAATGCCTGCTCTTCCGAAAAAGGACTGCGAACGCCTTCCCACAAAACGAAGCAAGAAGTAAATAACGGCAACGACAACGGCCAGGATAAACACTGTCTGTAAAAGCAGCATTGGCATTGAAGTTGTCTCCTGTGTTACTGTTTCAACCTCATCTAGAGGAGTCTTTGTGGGAAGAGAAGTGCTTGCGCTCACATTTGCATGCCAACAGAACAAAGGTAACAAGGCTATAGCACCAATGATCTGGATGCTGTTTTTTTTCATTGCAAAATATCCTTTCTCTATTAGACCGCCCTCTTATCCAAGCGTCTTTTTAATGGCTTCTATTACGCGATCCGCCTGAAATGGTTTCACAATGAAATCTTTTGCACCGGCCTGAATGGCATCAATAACCATAGCCTGCTGCCCCATAGCTGAACACATAATAACCTTGGCTCCAGGACTGATTTTTTTAATCTCTTTTAAAGCGGTAATCCCATCCATCTCAGGCATGGTAATATCCATTGTGACCAAATCCGGAGATAGTTCTTTAAACTTTTCTACGGCCTGCACGCCGTCACTCGCTTCCCCTACTACGTTATATCCGTTTTTTGTAAGGATTTCTTTAATCATCATCCTCATAAATGCTGCATCATCTACAATAAGAACTCTGTTGCTCATATGATCTCCTCCTTAACGTATACGTTACATTATTGTAATTTCTGGATACGGTCCCACTGGCTAAGAATATCAGTAACACGGACGCCGAAATTCTCATCGATAACGACTACTTCACCTTTAGCGATGAGCTTGTTATTCACGAGAATATCGACCGGCTCGCCCGCAAGCTTATCCAGTTCGATAATGGAACCAGGAGATAAATCTAT
>NZ_BJXX01000048.1 GCF_007991215.1 Aneurinibacillus danicus | reverse complement strand
ATATAGCTTCAATAAAGAAAGCATTTTCCAAAAGATTAGTCCGCCAACTGAAAGCATCAGATTATTATATTGGAAGATTAATGGTAAATGATGAGGAGCTTATATGATAGCAATAAAGAGAAATTCTAAATAAAACTCCCATGGCTTTTCAGCTGCAACCCTGACATGAAAATCAGGTTTAGCGGCTTTTTATTTTTTCTAAACTGAGAATAACCTGAAGGTTGGTGACATTGTCGTTTCTGTACTGCTGGGGAGGCTAGAATGTACTAGCCATCCTCAATAGCATTTCATTAGGTGCTATCCTAATTAGAATAACCAGACCTATCTGAAGAAGTAAGATGCAAAAATATCAATTTAATACCTTTAGGAGAAGTTTGCTCCAGATGGGATGAGTTCCTAGTTATGCGATAATATGAGTAAGATTGGCTCCAAGCTGTACGTTAATAGAACTGAGGATAATTTGTAAGAACCAAATTCAAAAGTGAGTAATTATTGTAATCTTACTCCTTGTATTCCAGTTAGAGAAAAGCCGGATGTTATAAGCTAACAAATCCGTCATTGATGTAATAATCCGATATACAGTTGGACAGGAGCGGGGAGTTGTGGTACATCTGGATTTTTATTAGTTAACATAATATATATTATCGGACGTAAGGAAAATATTTCTCATAAATTAAGATTTATTGATATTTTGAGATAAAAAAGATGAAAATAAAAAAGCCGGCAAAAATTTATTTTACTGGCTTTTTTACCGTTCGTTTATGACTCGATCTCCGCAGTATGTATCTCAAGCATATGTTCTGTAAGTTGTTCACGAATCTGTTGTGGGATTGGCTCTGATTTCTGTTCGGCAAGATTAAAGTTTACATAGGTTGTCCGGCTCTTTGCGCACAGCTTGTCATTCTGATGCATCTCTTCATGCAGAACCAAACTCGAATTGCCGATTTTTTGCACCCATATACGAACTTCAACTTCTTTTCCGTAATAGATTTGGCTCACATAATCGATGCTTGTATTAACAATAACGAGCTTCCAGTTGGCGAATGACAAATCAGGCGTAAATATTTTAAAAAGCTCATTCCGTCCGGCCTCAAACCATACCGGAACCGTTGTGTTATTGATATGGCCTACACCGTCTGTTTCCGATACGCGTGGTTGGATGATGGTTTTGAACATTTTCTCCCTCCTGGCAAATAAATTACGAAACCTCTATTCAAACAGCAAACGAAAACGCTTTCCTATCATCATATAACTATCTTTATATCATTACTATATATGAACATATGACTAGCATTATGACTTTCCAGCCGCAACCCAGACATGAAAAATCGGTCACCAACGGTTTTCTTTTTTTGCAGTTTTACCGCAGAAGGCTGACAAAGAGTCTTCCGCTTTGCAAGCAGAAGGCCCTTTTTATGCGCTAGCCCATATGATGCTTATGCATCCAGAGGACACCAGACTTGATAACGTTTGGAACTTTACCCAATAAGATGTTGTCATTCACAAGTCCAAATCCGGTTTTCTTGCCCAGATAACCAAGCACGCCTTTTAGTTTAATCGGCTCCGGCCGGTATTCATGTCCCTTCCACACAGATATAAAGTATTCGCCGAGCTGCTTGCCCTGGATGTGCGCCAACTGTGCACTAGGTGCAAATTCCGAACTTGCACAGTCGCCGACAACGAATATATCATTGTAATACGGCAGTTCGTAATTTTCTTTCACCACAATTCGGTTCATGCGATCCGCATTACTGTAGGCAAGCAGCGGATTGGAGAGCGGATTCGGCATGATCCCCGCCGTCCACACACATACGTCGTATGGCAGCGCCGTGCGATCCGGACCGTAATAAACGGCTTTGTCGTCTACCATCGTCACGCTGACGTTGGTCAGCACCTCCACTCCGTGGTCATCCAAGTACTGTCGTACGTATTTACGGATGCGGTCCGGCAGCGTGGATAACACCTCTTCCGAACGCTCAAGAAGCGTAATATTTAACTCTCGATGCTGCTCGCTTAAATCACTGGAAAATTCTACGCCCGAAAGCCCCCCACCGATAATAACAACCCGGCTTGCGGGCGGCAGGTTATCGATTTTCGCGCGTGTCTTCATCGCCTTGGAAAAAGATTGAATGCTTTCTGTGTATTCTTCTGCCCACGGTACGTTGAAATGGTTATCTACGCACCCCAGCGCCACGATCAACTGATCGAACCGGACTTCCTGCTGCTTGCAGATGACTTTATGGAAAGAAATCTGAATTTCTTCGATTTCGTCCTGGATATAATCGACCTGGCTATGTACAGGAAAAGCCGCCTTCACTTTGTTTTCGTTTAGCGATCCGCTGGCCAGCGCATAATATTCAGGTTTAATGGTATGGTGCGGAAGCCTGTCGATGACCGTAATTCGGACATCAGGCGGAATGTGCGGTAGCACTGTGTTTAAAAACGAGATGCCCCCGTACCCGGCTCCTAAGAGAACGATGTTTTTACTCATGACGCCTGCTTTTCCCCTTTCTTTCGCCTTTGCCGACTTCTTTACACTTTTTCATTTTTATCATACCTTCTATAGGCCTGCTTCTCAACAAAAAACACGTGACAAAACAAGAAAAGCAGCCAAACAAGCTGCTTACTTCTTCATTCCATTAAGAAACACCTCGACAAAGATGCACGCGACTTCGTTATCGGGCACCGGCCCTTCCGGTTTGAACCACATATAGCTCCAGTTGCAGGCACCGAGCACGGCGAACGTCATCATGTCCGCCGGCAAATCGTCGCGAAATTCGCCGTTTGCGATTCCTTGTTCAATCAAATATTGAAAATTGAAACGAAATTGGTCGCGCTTGGCCAAAATCTCATTAAGAAAATCGCCTTTTACGTTGATAAGTTCGCGAAAAAAAATGCGGGCGCTTGCCCCGTGCGATTCAATCTGGTGAATCAGCATGTAAACGACATCAAACAGTTTCTCCTTCCACGATTTATCAGAATGGTCGATAATGCGGCGCTGCTGCTCAAGAATGTTATCAATATACTGCAGGTGAATTTGCATCAACAACTGTTCTTTGCTGGTGAAGTAGTAATAGAAAGTACCTTTTGTCACACCCAGCATATTTACGATGTCTTGGATGGACGTCTCGCTGAATCCGTTCTTTTCAAAAAGAGCGATGCTCTGCTGAAGAATTTTGTCTTTCATCATTTTTGCACAAGAGACCCCCACTTCTATATTTCTCCCACCCGCCGGGTCTGATGATACACCGTTATTTGCCCGCTCTATTCCATTCGGCTTCCTGCAGTTTGCGCCAGAGAATTTTTCCGCTGCCCGACACCGGGAGCGCCTCGACAAATTCTATAATGCGGGGATACTTGTAGGCCGCCATATGCTCCTGTGCCCAATCGATAATCTCGCTCTCATCTACCAGACCGCGCTTGTCTTCGTGCAGAACGACATATGCTTTAATTTCTTCGCCTTTCCGCTCATCCGGCACGCCGATAACGCAGGCTTGCTGGATAGCCGGGTGTTTGTACAGAATCGATTCCACTTCGGATGGCCATACTTTAAAACCGGAGGCGTTAATCATACGTTTGACGCGGTCGACGATAAAGAAATAGCCCTCTTCGTCATAGCGCGCAATGTCGCCGGTACGGAAAAAGCGTTTGCCGTCAAGTTCAATGAAAGCGCTCTCGTTTTCTTCTGGACGTTGCCAGTAACCCTCGAACACCTGCGGGCCGTTCACGATAATTTCGCCTTCCTCATTCGGACCTCTCTCTTCCAATGTCTCCGGATCGATAATCCGTGCGTCAACATCGAATGCCGGTACGCCTAAACACTGTAGTTTCGGGCGATCTATCGGGTTAAAATGTGTCTGCGCCATGGTCTCGGAGAGTCCGTACCCCTCCGCGAAGCGAATGCCGGTCACCTGATACAGTTTCTCGCCTACCGCTTCCGGCAGCGGCGCACCACCTCCGTTGATCACCTCAAGCGAACTGATGTCGTAGTCACCCAGGCGCGGGTTTGCTAGAAAATCAACCACCATCGTGCTAATCACGGTCCAGTGTGTGCACCGGTGTCGCTCAATCAGCAGTGCCGCCGTATTGCGATCCCACCGTGTCATGACGACCATGGTGGCGCCGATATAGATAGGTGCGTGCATGCTGTGGACCATGCCGGTAACATGAAACAGCGGCAGAGTCGTCAGCACCGTGGTCTCGGGACTCATCGGACTCCAGAAAGCGGTAGATACGATATTGGCCTGTACCGATTTGTGCGTATGCATGCAGCCCTTCGGTTTGCCTGTCGTACCGGATGTGTATGGGAGTACGGCCAGATCCCGTGCGCTTGTTTCGGGGAAAGGGCCTGCCTTTACTTCAAGTGCCATGGCCTCTGTCCACGGTGTCACATGCGGCGAAGACACAATCATACGCGGCGCTTTGACTATGTTCGGCACTTCCTCCGCCGTGCTGGCGCAGTAATCGGAATAAGTAGCGAGGATCAAACGTTCGAGACTGCTTGACGCAAGCAGCGGGGTGATTCGTTCATACAGTTCCTGGCTGACGAAGCCTGTGCGAATCTCGCCGTCTTCAATGTAGTGGGCAAGCTCCTCTGTAATATTCATCGGATTGATCGGAACGACCACGCCGCCGGCCCGCAGGATGGCATAGTAGGCGATCATAAATTGCGGACTGTTCTGCATGTACAAGAGCAACCGGTCCCCTTTTTTGACGCCAATATGAAGCAGGTATGCCGCCATGCGATTTACTTCTTCCAGCAGCGTACGGTAGGAAAAGGAGGTGCCATAATAAAGAATGGCGGTTTTATCAGGGTAGCGGCGGGCAGTGACTTCCAAATTATCGACAATTGTCGTTTCCGGGACCGAAAGTGTCGTCGAAATGTGTGTTGGCCAGTGGGCAAAGTGGGCGCGTACCATCATTAAATTCCTCCTCATCGTCCGTAGTACCCTCTCATTTCATGGAACATTAAGCTTCTTTCATATAGTTTTTAAATAATTCAATCTATTAAACAGATGTTTACCTTTCGTTTCGGCTACATGGCTGACATGCCGCCATCGACGACCACTACAGCTCCGGTCACATAATTAGAAGCATCGGATGCTAGGAACACAGCGCTTCCTTTTAAATCATACTCGGTACCATATCGTTTGAGCGGAGTATGGTTAAGAATATGTTCTCCGTTGTGCTCCAAGAGTTCTCTGGTCATTTTAGTCGGGAAAAATCCCGGAGCGATCGCATTGACGTTGATGTTATGGATCCCCCATTTTACTGCCAAATCTTTTGTGAATGAAATCACGGCCCCTTTGCTCGCGCTGTATCCTATCGCGTCCATAAAGCGCGGATCGGTACCGACCAATCCGGCGACAGAGGCGACATTGATGATTTTGCCGGCGTTTTGATTTATCATCACCCGGCCTACAGCCTGCGACATGAGAAAAGTACCGGTCACGTTAATATCCATTACCTTGTTCCATGCATCTAACGGCATATCAATGGCGGGCGTACCCCAGGAGGCACCGCTGTTGTTGACGAGAATGTCGATACGGCCGAAGCGTTCCATCGTCTGATCGACCACCCGCTGCACTTCTTCCGGATTTCGTACATCACATGGCAAGGCGAGGCACTGCCCCCCTATCTCCTTTTGAATCCGCTCGGCCGTTTCCTCGCAGGCTTCTACCCGGCGTGAGCACAGGACAAGATTAGCCCCCGCTTCGGCGAATCCTTCCGCAATCTGTGCACCCAAACCCCGGCCCCCGCCGGTTACAATGGCCGTTTTCCCCGTTAAATCAAACAATTGTTGTATGTTCATGTCACACGCTCCCATTCCTGGTTTTATCGTTAGTTCCTGGTTTTATACGGTCAGTGCGTTCAAGTCTTTGTATTTCTTCAGCTCCATTTTTGCAATCGCTGCTTTGTGCACTTCGTCAGGGCCATCGGCCAAACGAAGCGTGCGTGCGTTCGCCCAGTGTGCGGCCAAAGGAAAATCATCGGAGACACCCGCAGCGCCAAGCGCCTGAATCGCCCGATCCAGCACCTGCAGGGCCATATTGGGAGCGACCACTTTAATCATCGCAATCTCTGCTTTAGCCACTTTATTTCCGACCGTGTCCATCATATAAGCCGCTTTAAGCGTTAGCAGGCGGGCCTGTTCGATTTCAATGCGGGAAGTGGCAATCCAATCCTGAATAACGCCCTGCTGTGCCAAGGTTTTGCCGAACGCAATGCGTTGTTGAACGCGCTTACATAATTCTTCAAGCGCACGTTCCGCGGCTCCAATAAGACGCATGCAGTGATGAATACGTCCCGGTCCCAGTCTCCCTTGAGCAATGGCAAATCCTTTGCCTTCTTCCCAGATAATCGAGTCGGCCGGTACACGCACATGATCGTAGTCAATCTCTGCGTGGCCGTGCGGGGCATGATCATACCCGAATACCGGCAGTGTGCGTGTAATGTTCACACCCGGTGTATCCAGCGGTATGAGAATCATCGACTGCTGTTCATGACGCGGTGCACTCGGATCCGTCTTGCCCATCACAATTGCAATCTTGCAGCGTGGATCCCCCGCGCCGGAAGACCACCATTTTCGTCCGGTCACGACATAGTCCCCGCCATCCCGCTCGATAGACGCCTCAATATTGGTTGCATCCGAGGAGGCGACGTCCGGCTCGGTCATCGAAAAGCAGGAACGAATCTCGCCTTCAAGGAGCGGGATCAGCCATTTGTCCTTCTGCTCCTGTGTGCCATAGCGGACAAGCACTTCCATATTGCCGGTGTCGGGAGCCGCGCAGTTGAATACTTCCGGTGCGATAAAAGAGCGGCCCATGATTTCGCACAGCGGGGCATATTCCAGATTGGTTAGGCCTGCACCATATTCGCTGTCCGGCAGAAACAAATTCCATAACCCGGCTTTTTTGGCCTGCTGCTTCATCTCTTCCATAATAGGGGGAATAGTCCAGCG
This sequence comes from Aneurinibacillus danicus, assembly GCF_007991215.1. Classification (GTDB taxonomy): domain Bacteria; phylum Bacillota; class Bacilli; order Aneurinibacillales; family Aneurinibacillaceae; genus Aneurinibacillus; species Aneurinibacillus danicus. The sequence continues at coordinate 14,866 of NZ_BJXX01000048.1, read as the reverse complement.
GCTGTCGGCTTGATTTAGCTGTTCTTCATACGTTTTTTCGTTCGGATAGACAATTTCATTCATAAATTCAATAAGCGAGCTGCGTAGCTTCTGCACTTTCTCGGAGTAATCGAAATTCATAACCATCCTCCTTTAGCTAGCATACTGACCGGATAGTATGTTATATGTAAATTTTAACATTAATATAATCTATATTTTCTAAAAATTCAATATAATAATGTGTTTTGTTTCCTGTATAGCGTATGAATAAAAAAATGACATAGAACAATCAACAAATCTTATTTGATACTGGAACCGTAAACATGAAAAAAGGAAAGGGGAAGGAAGAAAGTGCTTTATAACAAAAAATAAGAAAGTGGACAACATTTCTGCGCGGAACGATTTTTGACGTTCCGCGCAGAAATGAGTGCATAATTCTTTTAAAAAACAAGAGGTCAAATTTAGAAGAATCGTTTTGCGCCATAGTATTGATAGTTTTTAAAATACCAGTCAAGGTTGTCGATGCGAACGTTTTTGGATGCGGCATGCGCCATTTGGTTGTTGCCTATGTATATCCCGACATGGGTAATCATGCCTTTTTTCTCCGAATCGAAGAACAGCAAATCACCCGGCTTTAAATCTCCTTCTTCTACACTTTGTCCTGCATCAAATTGCGCTTGCGAGGTACGCGGCAGCGTAATGCCGATGGAATTAAATACATATGAAGTAAAGCCGCTGCAATCAAAGCCTTCCGGGGTCATGCCTCCCCACTTGTACGGAACGTTCAGCAAATTGTTGATGACTGCATTCATTTGAGACGGATCGGGCGTTCTCGTCTCTTCTCTCGAAACCTTTGTCATTTGATTCTGCGTAACAGCTATTGCCGGTTTCTTTACCGACGGCTTGCTTGTTTGTGTTGTCTTTGATGTAGCCGGAGCGGCATTCGTTTTTGCTGGTTGGACAGATAATACCGTTGCACTGCGTTTGGTCGTATTCGCCGCTATGTGCTGGGTAGCAACCTTGGGCTGCGTTGTACTTTCGCCGCGGGACGCCGGTTTGGCTCCCGGTATGTTTAGGACTTGTCCCACTTTGATAACATCGTTGCTCAATTTGTTTGCCTTCTTAATTTCGTCGATGGAGACGCCAAATTGTTTGCTGACTTTAAACAGGGTATCCTCTTTGCTCACGGTATACGAAGCGGCGGATACCGGGGTTGCGATGACCATGGATAAGAGAGCGGCCAATGCTAGCTTTTTCATTTTCTTCACCATCCCACACAATTGTCCGTTTTCTTTCTCATAGCATGCTGATTGTTTTGATAGATTCCTATTAGGAGGTATGTATCGATACACAACTTTGGTTACGCTTTTATTCTAGCTTTAATTTCTATTCATTGGTATTGTTTTTTTCGACACACAATAGATTAAGGCCCAATATACTAGTACAAATTTCCTTTTTATTCGACAAAAATAATCCAGAGACTCTATTAAAGCTGAAGAAGAGAGCGTAAATGTAGAAAAAGGCGAACGCCTTTTTCTTCCCTGGATCTCATTTCTTCTTCCCCTTCCTTCTTTCCTCATGATTTTCACAGAAAAAGGGCGAATCACCGCGCTGGCGATCCACCCCTATCATACTGCTAGCTTTACATTCGTATTCGTTACTTTACCAGTTGTCCCCGTGTCACCCCAAGCTGGTTCGTCGCTTTAAGGGAGCGCCAGACACTTGTGCCGGTTCTCTCTCCGTTCAGCGCTTCACGGTACAGGCGCAGAACCTCCTGCACTTTATCGCTGTCTTCCTCTAAAAATTCGACGCGATACTCTCGCACGCCAAGCTCCAGGAAGTTCGAAATGTATTCGGCGCCCGATTGCTCGATCGCATTATATACTGTGTTTCGGCAGCCGATGTCGACGCGGACCGGATGCGACATGCCGATGCGATCCTGCAGGGACACCCGGTGGCTTTCGCATGGACGCCCGCAGTTGGTATAATCCGTCCCTTCGCTTAAAAACGTACAGTATACGCAATGTTCGGTATGGAACATGGGCAAGTGCTGATGAATCACCAGCTCAATGCGCTCTGTCGGCGACACCCGCAGCATATCTACCATCTGCTGAATGTTCAGATCATATGACGGTGTTACTTTCGTAAGGCCGTGTTCGAGGAACAACTCCACCGCTTTGTGATTGGCGATATTCAGGGAGAAATCCCCGAACAGCGGAAGTGTCACACCCGCTTGTTTGAAATACTGCAGCGCACCGGTATTGCGAACGAGAATCGCATCCGGCTTCGCTTTCAGGATACCGTTTAACACGCCCTGCTCGCCCGGCATGTGGATGCGCGGTGTGGCCAGTGCAATACGTTTGCCGTGCTGGCGTGCTGCCGCCACAGCTTCCGGGTAGTCGCGAGTAAATTCAAAATCAGCATAGATATAGTCTACATCCGTCTGTGCGGACGCGTGTATCTGCTCCATTGTACGGCACAGCGAGATGAGTTTCGGTGCTTCCGCTGCTGCACGGCTTGCTTTCGTACGGATATGAAGTGCCTCACGTTCTTTTGGTTCCCGTCGGATATACGTGCGCGGCTGTTCACGAAGCGCCATGAGCCGCTCGACCGCTTCACGGCGCATCCGGTTCAACTCTTTCACCGGAACAATTACATCGCCTTCAAGTGACAGTTCCAACTCGCGCAGCTCGTAAATTGTGCCGCCGAGGCGTCCCCATTGTTCATACAAATAGTCGCCGTTCAGCGGACGTTTCATCGCCTGCTCAAGATTTACTTCAGAGACAACCGTTACCTCGCCGCCGGTTTTATCATCGCGCCAGATGGATACCAGCGGATTGTCTGCGCTGCCGGTAACGCGCACAGAGAGCGGGAACGGACGGTATGGACGGTCATGCTCGAACGTCTTGCGCAGTCTGCGATCAAGTTCCGGATCGCTTGTTTTCCAAATCTTATCGCCGACATGCACACGGCTAAGCTTGACATCGTGGCGCCCCGGAACGATTTCAATGAGACCGTCCTGTACTTCGCCCTCGATTTTCCGTCCCTTTCTGCGCAAGTCGTAGACGCGCCCGCCTTCCTCCTTTTCCTGCGGGTTGCCTGCATCAAACACGATGCCGTCTCCGCGCTTCAGTGGAGCTTCCAACTCGCACAGCACCGCATCTTTCAGCACTTTTTTCACCGTGCCCAGATACACGCCGCGGCTTTTCGGGAACGTACCGTCCACCAGCTTCTTATTATTGGTTCCTTCCAGGAATCCGTGCGTAAATCCGCGGCTAAAGCTTTGCTGCAGCTCGCGCATATCCGCGGCAGATGGCTCGTACTCATTCCCCTCAAAGTATTCATCAATTGCTTTACGGTACTTACTAACCACGTTGGCCACGTACTCCGGAGATTTCAGGCGCCCTTCGATTTTAAACGATGTTACCCCCGCTTCAATCAATTCCGGAATCAAATCGATGGCCGCCAGATCTTTTGGAGATAATAAATAGGCGATGTTACCCATCTCTTTTTGAACGCCATCGACAATCAAATCATACGGCAAACGACAGGCCTGCGCGCATTCGCCTCGGTTTGCGGAACGGCCGCCCCACATCTCCGAAGTCAGGCATTGGCCGGAATAGGAGACGCACAGCGCGCCGTGCACAAATACTTCAAGCGGCGTATCCGTCTTGCTGGCAATCGTTTTAATGTGTTTTAAATTGTTTTCACGGCCTAATACAACAACTTCAAGGCCGTATTGTTTCATAAATTCAACTGCTTCCGGTGACGTAATCGTCATCTGGGTTGACCCGTGAATGGGGAAGTCGGGGGATATCTCGCGAATTAGCTTTACAAGCCCCATGTCCTGCACAATCACGGCGTCCACGCCTGCGTCGATACAAGCGTCTACCAATTCCCGTGCTTCTTCCATTTCGTCTTCGAATACTAGAATATTGAACGTCAAAAAACCTTTAACACCATATTTATGAAGATACGCCATAATCTCCGGCAGCTCGTCCATCCGAAAGTTGTCCGCTCTTGCCCGGGCGTTAAACTTCTCGACTCCGAAGAAAACCGCATCCGCGCCATTCGCCACCGCCGCTCTGAGACATTCCCAGTTCCCGGCGGGCGCCAGCAGTTCCACCATTTCTCTTGTGATTGCGGTCACTCGCCTCATCCCTTCTGTTATTTTGCGTTGCTCAAACTATTACTATACTCTATTTTTCTCATTTTCACCATCATTGTACGCTCAAATTCCTGTTTTTCCAGCAAAAAGCGCCCGGCTCTTGACGATAGGCACGGGCGCAATGAATCCGGCAGGTTTTTGAAGTCGGACGCTTATTATGCTTTTTCGTCTTTCGCGAGCGTCTCCATGTATTCACGATAGCGGCGGTGGACGGTGGCGCGGGATGCCTCATAACCCAACCCTCGCAAGGTTAAGGAAATTTCTTCAAATGTAAGCTTTTTGCGCCGCAGCTTTATAATTTCTTCCATCGGCAGATCGTTGCGCCTGCGTCCGCCTTGATCGGTATTTTTCAAATTCTGTTCAGGACGAAATCCTTCCGCGATGGCACGCCGCATCCCGCGCGAAATTTTATGGTTGGTCAGCCGGCGCTGATACTCTTCCACGACTGCGAGAATCTCAAGCACCATGCCCTCCATCTCACTTATCTGCAGCTCGCCCTGGTTGTCAAGAGAAATCACTTTTCCGCCTAACTTGCGAATTTGATGCAGGAGTGCGATTTTGCTGTTGCCGCGACCCAACCGAGATTCATCCTGAATGACAATAGCCTCTATATCTCCATCCGACATCGCCTCGAGCAAAGCGATGAGCCCCGGTCGTTCCAAATCAAATCCGCTTTCCTGCTCAGAAATCGCATGGATGACGGTCCATCCGTTTTGCAACGCATACTGTCGCAATTCTTCCATCTGCCGCTGTAAGCTTGTCTCCTGCTCTTTGCGTTCGGTGCTTACCCTTGCGTATAATCCTACCTTCATTCTCTCAGCCCCATTCCCTTGTATACGGACAAAACCCTCCGGGCGCGGGGAGGGTTTTAGTTAATGTTTATATTTTTTCTTCCTTTGCAGCGGTCCAAGTTCGTGTCCTTCTTCATCGACTAAACGAATGGAATCGAGATTGGCCTTCAGGGATCCGCGAACCGCCTGGATGTATTCATTACGCAGCGCCGTCTGTTCCGCTTTCTCTTTCTCCGTCAATCCGGTGCGTTTCGACTTGGCTGCCAGCTCGTTAATTCGTCTAATTTTCTCTTCGGTAACCATGCCGGCTGGAGTCTCCTCTCTATAAGTAAAATGTTCTCCTATTATAGCACGATTTACTTAAATGATAAACTTTTTGTCTATTCGATAGGGATAGTGAGATGATCGCCTGGCTGTACAATGGCGGACTTCAAATCGTTCGCCCGTTGAATATAGAAGAGCAACTCGTTAATGGACATGTCCGCCTGCTCATTATACCGGTCAGCGATAGCCCAGAGCGTATCGCCCGGTTCCACAACCACTTCTATGCCCTGCGGCTCGGCCGCGTTACTGCCTCCGATTGATGCGAACACCAGATTCGCCATGCTGAGGATAGCCATCCCAATTATAATTCCAATAAGCAACGATTTCTTGTTCAAACCAGTATCCCCCTTTAACCGTCTTTACGCTGATAATGAAGTGTATGCTTGTCTATGTATGTTAGAACCAAAACAAAATAAGAACGTTCGTTCTTCTTTATAATATTTCGAACAGACGTTCCTGTCAATAAAAAATTAGAACTTATGTTTGTATCCCGGAACAAATGTTGGTATAATAAATTCAACAAAAGATTCCATAGAATGGGGTGTGTTGGTATGAAAAAGCTGTCCAGCCGTCAGCTCGCCATCCTGGATTACATAAAGAAAGAAGTAAAGGAGAAAGGCTATCCGCCTTCCGTGCGGGAAATCGGGGAAGCGGTAGGCCTTGCTTCCAGCTCTACGGTGCACGGCCATCTGGCCCGCCTGGAGAAGAAGGGATTGATTCGCCGGGACCCGACCAAGCCACGCGCCATTGAGGTTTTAGACGGTGAACGGGGCGGTGCCGCTGCGCTTGAGACGGTAAGAACGGTTACAGTGCCGGTGATGGGGAAAGTTACGGCCGGTATGCCGATTACAGCCGTGGAAAACATCGAAGAATATTTCGTGCTTCCGGAGAATATAGTGGGCAACGACACCGTTTATATGCTGCGCATTCAAGGGGAAAGTATGATTGATGCCGGCATCCTCGACGGAGATTATGTCATTGTCCGCCAGCAGCAAACCGCCAACAACGGGGACATTGTCGTTGCGATGACGGAAGAAGACGAAGCCACGGTAAAGCGTTTCTTCAAAGAAAAAAATCACATTCGCCTGCAGCCGGAGAATCCGACGATGGCTCCGATTTTGCTTCCTGCTGTGACCATCCTGGGCAAAGTGATCGGCGTCTACCGCAACGTCCACTAATCCATTGGACGACACTGCGAACTCCGCACACATAAGAAGGTGATCCGAATCCGGACCACCTTCTTTTTTCATCTTTATATAAAGGTACGGAAACGATTCGAGGAATAAGGGGCCACATGTGTAAAATTTTTCAGATCTTATTACCGTAATGGCTATTATCGGACGCTCACCTTAATTCTCCAAGAAGGAAATTTCCTTTTTTTGTATAATTTTATTAATATGCCATTTAAAAAAGGGGGGGAAGCATTAGTTGATTTATTGTATAAAGGTGTAAATAAGCCAAAAAGGGGCTGGCACCTCAAAAGGGTATTTTACATATCCTTTTGGGTCAGCCCTTTTTGGGGTACCGCCAGCAAAACGCGGATTTACAACGTTAAGGAGATCTGGACACAAAAATAGCCGATTTTCACCACGCTAAGGGTGTAACCGGCTTTATTGCTATCCTTGGTTTAAAGGCCGCAATGATTCTAAGGTGGTAACCCTTTCCGGATCAAAGCGATACTCGCCAAGGAAATTGATATGCTCCCATCCCAATGGAGACACATGTTTTAATAAATCCTCTCGTAACGTTCCTTTACTCCGGAGTAGATCCGTAGCTTTACCTAAATAAACCGTATTCCAAACGCTAATTGCATTAATCAGGATGTTCAAAGCACTTGCACGTTGTAACTGATCTTGCAAAGCTCGTTCTCTTAGTTCTCCATGTTTTCCGAAGAAAATGGCTCGTGCCAGAGCATTCATTGCTTCCCCTTTGTTTAAACCGCGTTGGATACGGCGGCGCATCGATTCGCTTGAGATGTAGTCCAGGATAAAGATCGTCTTTTCGATTCGTCCCATCTCTCTAAGTGCCTTAGCAACCTTGTTCTGCCGAGCATAGGAGCCAAGCTTACCCATAATGAGCGCACCAGACACTTTACCCTCCCGAATAGAATGTGCCAGGCGCAAAACATCATCGTAATTTTCACGTATGACCTTCATATCAATTTGACCGCGTAGAAGATTCTCTAACTTTGGAAAGTCGCTAGGTTTTCCGATCACATAGAGCTTTGCATCCGACAAATCACGAAGACGTGGGGCAAATCGAAATCCTAGTAAATGAGTCAACCCAAATACCTGATCCGTATAACCAGCGGTATCCGTATAATGCTCCTCAATTGACAAGTCCGACTCATGATGTAAAAGGCCATCGATGACATGCACCGCATCACGAGCGTTCGTATTAATAACTTTCGTATAGAATGATGAAAACTGATCGCTAACGAATCGATAAATAGTAGCTCCTTTTCCTGATCCATAATGTGGGTTAGGATCGGCACTGAGAGACGAAACGCCTACTTGCACGCGCATACCATCAGATGAAGATGTGCTTCCATCCCTCCAATAAGACGCTAATGATCGACGATGATGAAAGTTCACAAGTGTTGCTTGTGCTCTGTTCATTGCATCATCGTACATTCGCCATTGAGCAGTATTGGCCATTTGATGATACGAGATACCAGGCGTTGCATCAGCCATTTTGGTTAAGCCTATATTGGTACCCATTGCCATGAGTGCTGCTAGAACAATCGGTTTTTCTTCGGCTTTAGGTGGACGATTGGTCGAGGCATGGATAAATTGCTCATCAAAACCTGTCCAGCTTGCTACCTCTAAAAGTAGATCTGTCAGCTTCACTCGTGGCAGCATGCTATAGAGGGTGGCGCTATATTGTTTTGCCTCTTCTGGAACGTCTTTTTCAAGTCGCTTAACATGTAATCTGCCTTTTTCTACGTTGACCCCTTCAAGCGCATCGATGTTTTCACTGACCCACCTTAATCGATGTATTAGGGACGTAGTTCTCTCCTCAAGATACTCTTCAACATTAAGACTTACTGCCAATCTGGTACCGGTTGAATGTATGGATTTCCATTCGTTTTGTGGTACCAAGTACTCGTCGAAGTCTCTATATTGCCTGCTTCCGACAATGGAAATATCTCCGGATCTCACATAATTTCGCAATTCCATAAGAGCCGCCATCTCGTAATAATGCCGATTAATGGTCCCATCTTCATCGAAAACATGCTTTTGCCATCGGTTCGATACGAAATCTAAAGGAGCACCTTCAGGTACTTTTCGTTTACCGGTATTGTTCATTTCTCGAATGGTATCGAGCGCTCTCATCAACGGTTCAGCTGACTTTGTTGAGCGAAACTCCAATGCATTTAGTAAAGTAGGTGTGTATTTTCGAAGATAATTAAACCGACTTTCTAAAAGATCTAAATAGTCATAATTAAGTGGCCGCGATAGTTTCTTGGCTTCTTCTACAGATTCAACAAACTTTTCCCATGGCATGACCATTTCTAGCATAACAAAAGGATCAATTCCCTCATCTCGTGCTTTGATAAGAGCAGCTCCTAAGTCGGCATAGTGGACAATTTTTTCATTCACAGCTTTGCCATTTTGCTTCTGGATCTCCTCTTGTTGTTTCCGACCTTTTGATTGCAAGCTTAAGATTTGCTTATCGTGGATCTCAAATGCTCGGTCAACTAAATCTTGACTAAGATTCAAAAGGTACGCCACCAATAGCGTATATCGTTTTGCTTCATGGAAGCGTCGAAAAGATTGTGGCTCATATCGAGCGCCCAGGCGTGAGAGTTGTCTTAGCCGATTGGGATGGATAGTTCTAGTATCGATATGTAGTTGCAAGCTCCGTATATAATCTAACCGTTCAATAACCTTTAAAAAGGCTTCAGGAGAGAATTGTCCTGTCGGTTCTTTTAGCCAACCAAGTGTTGTTTTTTCCGGTACCAATCACAGGTTCGATAAGCTTGTCTAGTTTCTGTTTTTGGTAAGAGGTTAGAGCAGCGTGGATCTGGCGATAAATCCGTTCTTCCGCACGATGCCGCGCTTCCCATACGACCCTCTCAATTGTTGTAATGGCCGGCAGGATGATTTTTGAGCGACGCAGCTCATCTAATGCTGCACGAATCAAATGAACAGCATTTCCGTTTTCCAGCGCCAGATTAAATAAGTATTTCAACAACCGTCGATAATCGTTCGTTGTAAACGTGGTAAATCCATATTCCTCACGGATTTCTTTTAGATGATCCCATAACGTGTTTTCCCTTCGGGCATACAAAGAAAAAACTTCTGGATCAATATCTAGCTGTTTTGCCAGATAATTAAGCAAGAAGTCAGGAATCTTTTTTATATCAGTTAAGCTCCATCCTGGATAACGAAGTAATGCTAATTGGACGGCAAAGCCTAACCGGTTGTAATCTCGTCTGTGGAGATTAATTATTTCCAAATCATGTTGCGAGAAGGTGTAGTAAGTAGCAAGCTCCCATTCACTATTGGAAGGGGTCATCCATTCTAGTCGCTGGTCTGTTGTAAGGAGTTCTTTTCCGCGCAAGGTATCCACACCTTTCTTTGATTTTCATACTCCTTTACCCGTCGATAAAAAGTATTTGGCTTTAGACCAAGACGCTTCATTCCTTCCGTCGCAGTGATTGCTCCTGATTTCCACTCATCATACACCCGAATGAAATCCGCATTAATCTCGTACTTACGTCGCCCGAATCTCACTCCGTTATTCTTTGCCACTTCAATTCCTTCGGCCTGCCGTTGCTTATTTTTTTTACGTTCTTGCTCGGCCACATAAGAAAGTAAGCTTAAAAATTGGTCCTCCATTAACTTTCCAAGATCGCCCATGCCTCGGAATTTCCGGCTATCAAAAAGCGTCTCATTTTCCAGTACTACAATATCTGCGTTTAGCTCCCGTGTAATATACTTCCATTCTCGAATGATACCATCATAATCCCGACCTAATCGGTCGAGTGCATCAAGGTATAGTAAATCTCCTTTGCGAATGATTAAAAGCATCGCTTGATACTGCGGCCGGTTAAAATCTTTTCCACTTTGCTTTTCAATGAAGATATAGCGTTCTTCAATTCCAAGTTCACGAAATTTCTTAAGCTGTCGTTCAGGATTTTGATCCTTAGCTGAAACGCGAGCGTACCCCAGTTTCAAAAATAGCAACTCCTTCCTATAATCTATATCAAAAAGTATATCAACAAATTGAAATGTTTCAAAATAAAAAAGCATACTTTATGACACACAGAATATTACCTGTTTTCCAGCGTGTCATAAAGTATGCTTTATGAAAGGGATCCTACCAATAAAACGTGGAAAACATACGTTAAGACAATTTTTAGAATGAAAAAACCGATTTTTCCTACGTTAAGAAAAAATCGGTTTCTAAAAGTAGAGTTTGTATGAGAAAAAACTTTTCTTGATATCCTGAGTGTTTTTTATGACCAAGCTTTTTTTAAGAGCTCCACACCAAGCTGGATTTCATCAAAAGAAAGATTACTAAAACCAAGTTTAATAATTGGTTTATCAGAATTGTTTTTAACGAAGTAGAGTGAGGTGGGATACACTTTAACACCATAAGAGGAAGCACGCTCGATTAGCCATTCTTCTGAACGCTTCAAGTGTACTTTTACTAATAAGTATAAACCAGACTGCTCACCAATAATGGATATATTTTGCTCAAATTCTTTTCTTAATACTGATACTAAGTGCTGCATTTTTCGTTTATAAACAAGACGCATGCGTTTAATGTGGCGATTCCATTCTCCATCTTCCATAAATTTAGCCATGGTGAGTTGGCTAAGAATTGAAGTGGTACTTTCGAAATGAAGGAATTGATGTTTATAATGATCTAAAAGGGGCTGCGGCAACACCATGTAACTTAAACGGATTCCTGGAAGAAAGGACTTTGAGAAATTCCTTAGATAAATGACCCTTGATGAATCAATAGAAGCGAGAGCTGGAAATGGCTGTTGTGTATAGCGAAATTCACTATCATAATCGTCTTCGATAATGTATCCATGCCTCTTGTCAGCCCAATGAATAAGTGCATGCCGTTGTTGAATAGGCATGCTTACCCCGTATGGACTGTGATGGGAAGGCGCTACATAGATTAATCGTGATTTCATATGTTCTAATTGTGAAAAATCAGCACCTGTTTCATAAACGGGTAAAGTTTCAAGCGTGAAACAATTTAATTGAAAAGCTTCCCTAGCACCGTCGTAACCAGGGTCTTCAACTATAATACTCTGGAACTCATCCTTCAGTATATGCCCAAGGTATACAAGCATTTGTTGGGTACTACTTCCGATAATGATTGCATTTGGATCTGTTCTTACCCCACGAGACTGGAGTAAATATGCTGCGATTTGTTCGCGTAGGCACAATTCGCCAAAAGGTTCCCCGTATCGAAAGCTGTCCTTTACTGTTAATACCTGATTCGAGATCCTCCTCCACGTTTTTAAAGGGAAATGCGATTGATCGACCACGTCTGCGCGGAAATCAATGCGAACAGGTGGTACCGGCTCTGTTTGCTTGTGATGAAAAGAGCTGTGAGCTTCTTGAAATAAAAGGGGTTCTAACTCATTTACAAAATAACCTTTTCGGCTCTCTCCACGAATATACCCTTCAGAAACAAGTTGTTCATATGCCATTAATGTTGTATTACGGCTTACATGTAAGGAATCTGCAAGTTGACGAATGGAGGGCAAGAGCTCATTCGCCTTTAAGTCGCCTTGTTCAATAAATGATTTAAATTTCTCGTAGATTTGTTTGTATTTAGGAGAGTTATCTTCGAAGGTAAAAATGGTATTTTTCATTGGCATCCCCTCTGACATGTGGATTTTTTTAATATTGTACCTTTTTTCATGTCAGCTTGAATTATATCATACCGTGTAAAGGATATGTGTTGTATGTAAAAAACAGGATTGGGGGAGGTTTCACATGTATATCCCAGAGCATTTTACGATGGAAGATGTTACTGTTGCCTACTATGTCATACAGGAGAACAGTTTTGCAACTTTGTTTTCCATTCATAAAGGAATGCCCTTCGCTACACATTTACCACTGTTGTTAAATAAGGAGCAAACCTATTTGTACGGTCATTTTGCCCGTCCAAACCCGCAGTGGCAGGATATTCAAAATCAGACAGTCTTAGCCGTTTTCCATGGTCCTCATTGTTATATCTCTCCCTCTTGGTATGAGACCAATCAAGCAGTGCCAACGTGGAATTATGTGACCGTTCATGTTTACGGACAAGTTGAGCTAATCGAGGATGAACACGAGTTAATGAGTTCCTTGAATGATATGGTATTGAAGTATGAAGCTCCTGACAGTTCTTACAGATTGCAGGATGTAGATGCTGAATTTCTCGTTGGTATGAACAAAGGCGTTCAAGGATTCAAAATAAAAATCGATAGGATTGAAGGGAAAGCAAAGGTAAGTCAAAACCATTCCTTACACAGACAAGAGCTCATTATAAAACAGTTGGAACAGATTCCATTTCCAAACGAGCAACAAATTGCCTCCTTGATGAAAGCGAACCTTAAAAATAAAGTGTAACCTTGCTTTCACCAATCAAGGAGGAGCCCAATTAAATCATGTGCAAAAATACAACAAGGAGTTGCATTTTATGGAGTTTTCAACTATTTGGCTATTTGTAATTGCTGCTGCTACATTGTTAATAATACCTGGACCAGCTGTGTTCTATATTATGGCAAGAAGTATAGATCAAGGGAAGAAAGCGGGCCTGGTATCCGTTCTTGGTGTATCTCTTGGTGGTTCTGTTCACGTTTTAGCTGGAGCAATTGGAGTTTCTGCGATCCTTATGACATCAGCAACAGCCTTTAATATCGTTAAATACTTGGGTGCTGCTTATCTTATCTATCTGGGGTGTAAGACTTTATTTTCTACATCTGATAGAACGACTTCAGAAATTCCAAAAGCTCCTCGCAAAAAATCATTAAAGATTTTTTACCAATCAGCGCTCGTAGAAGTAATGAATCCTAAGACAGCACTCTTTTTTTTAGCCTTCTTTCCGCAATTCATATCACCTTCTGCTGGATCAGTCACAGTACAATTTTTGCTTTTAGGAACTATATTTATTATCCTAGCTTTTATTAGTGATGGTCTGTATGCAGTTCTTGCAGCAAGTATTAGAAAGCGGATTGTGGGTAGTAAAGCGAGTTCAAAGTTAATGAATCGGATAACTGGTTATTTGTATATTGTTCTAGGGGTATTCTCCATCTTTGCGAGCCCCCAAAAAACATAAGAGTATTATGATGAAATTTATCGTGTTGTGACACAACAAATAGCGATTCTACCAAGACAATAAGTAAAATGAAATGGAGAGATATTTTATGCCTAGATTTATCATTGAAGATGATTTTTGGTCGTTATTCCCTCATGCAAAAATAGGCACCGTTATTTGCCAGGGGATTGATAATTCAATAAGGGACGTTGAAATCTACGAGAAGCTGCTGCAGGAGGCAGAGAAAGAAGCACATAAATTTCTCAGTCTGGAGGAATTCAGTAGTAATCCAGTCATATCCGTTTGGCGAGAAGCTTTTCAGAAATTCAAGACAAAGAAAGGGGCAAGGTGTTCCATTGAAGCTTTATTAAAAAGAGTGAAAAATGGCAATCATATCGGAACAATAAACCCGCTTGTTGACATCTATAATTCAATTTCATTGCGTTATGGGCTTCCGTGTGGTGGAGAAGATATCGACACTTTTGTAGGCGATATTCGGCTAACGCAGGCAAATGGAAACGAACCGTTTATCCCATTGGGAAATGATGAAAACGCTTCGCCATATGAAGGTGAAATTGTTTATAAAGATGATGATGGTGCAATATGCAGATGCTGGAATTGGCGTGAAGCTCTGAGGACGATGCTAACGGAAAATACGAAAAATGCATTCCTCTGTATTGAATTAATAGATGAAACAAGAAGCGATGAGTTTCATATGGCGCTTAAAGCATTGTCTGATTTAGTGTCACATAATCTTGGTGGTATTGTGAAGATTGAAGTGTTAGATATTAATAATAGGGAAATTACAATCTTTGGTTAAGGTCAAATTGCGTTTAAAAATGATGCCCTGTGAGTCGATATGGACAAAAATACGGTTTCGTCCATAATAAATGCTTATCAGGACTCTACGTGAACCTCGCTGCGGCGGTTTTTTTTATATCCGATTGTTAGGTATGTTACGAGAAGATTTATTAAAACATATGTCCCCGTTGGAATGGGAGCATATCAACTTTCTTGGTGAGTACCGTGTTGATCCAAAAGGAATTACCACGTTAGAATCATTACGGCAATTAAACCAGGGATAGCAAAAAAGTCGGTTACACCTTTAACGTGGTGAAAATCGGCTATTTTTGTGTCCAGATCTCCTTAACGTTGTAAATCCGCGTTTTGCTGGCGGTACCCCTTTTTGTTCATGTATAGGAAAGTACATTTCACTTTATCACTGTAAAGCGAAATGTACTTTCCCTCCATTCGTAAGCGGGAAAAAACTCGCGGGGCGTGTGCCGACCGTTGCATTCACTATTAATCTTTTTCATCATTTAGTCCATTA
>NZ_BJXX01000047.1 GCF_007991215.1 Aneurinibacillus danicus | reverse complement strand
GCAGATGAAAAGTGGCATAAAAGCTCTGCTTTCCCGCATCCACGCAAATCTGTTTCTGGTTTACAGCATATAAGTAACCATAATTTTTTTATGTTATCTAATTTACAGAACGGCAATAAAAAACCATACAATCATAATCAACTGAATAACGATTTTGGCAACCGTACTGCTCAAGAAGCCCAGCACGGTACCCAGAGCGATGCGCAGCGACTTCTGAGTGCCGCCATTTCGTATAAGTTCCACCAGAAAAACGGCCAGGAATGGGCCCACTACAATGGAGAGCGGACCAAGGAAGGCGCCCAGCACGATCGGTCCCAAAATGATGCCCGCCACGGCCGCAAACATTGACCATTTATCTCCCCCGTATTTTTTCACGAAGTATATATTCGAAAGCATGTCGGCACCAATTAAAAACAGGGTCAGCACTGTCATCGGCACCCAGAATGTCCAGCTTAGTACCGTGCTGTCGATGGCAAACTGATAGATAAGAAACGCAATCCACACAAGCAGCGCATCGGGAATAACCGGTACAACCACACCAATCAAACTCAGCAAAAACAAGATGCCTATGATACTCCAGAGCACAAATTCCATGTTACTCCTCCTCTTTTTTGTGAAAATCATGAGAAAAGAAGGTTGAAAAGCCATGATGATTTTCTGCTCCATTCAGTTTTTTATACGCGTATTTAATAAAAAAGAAGCAGATTTTTTGTTAAATATTTTTATACGCAGTATTTATTTACTTTTCTCTTTTTAAGAACATAAGGAAGCAGATATACTGTCTTCCTGCTTCCTTCCTGTAGTTAATCTATCTACCTTATTTGGATTTTACGTCTCTTTCCGGCTTCGAGTCATCTGCTGCCAGACCGTACCGCTCGCTGCTTCGCCGCCTTCAATACGTTCAAGGGCCATTTTCACCTGCAGGCTCACTTCGAATTCCGGATCATCTTGCGCCAGGCGCAGCGCTGGCAGTGCGGTTTCGTCTCCCACTTCGTACAAGAACCTGGCTGCCCGCCAGCGAACCAGCTTGTTCGAATCCTTCAGCGCTTCCGTCATCGGTCCGATCGCCGCCGGATCGCCCAAATCCGACAGCGTATCCCCTGCCGTCCGGCGCACCACCGGCGATTTATCCTTCAGCGCCTCAAACAGAAGAGGCAATACTTGTTTGCTTTCAATCATGCCAAGATATACTACCGCCAGGCGGCGAATCGATGTTTTTGTATCATGCAGCGCTTTATGCAGCACCGGGATGTCTTCTGCGGTCGGATTCATTCTCTCCAGTGCCGCAAAACGCTTCTCCCAATCCGGATCATCCAGCATCCCTTCCACTGCTGCACCGGAAAGCGCTTCTTCTTTCGGTCCCTCTCCTTCTTTCTGTACAAACGCCTGAGCTACCAGCTGGCGCAGACGCTCTTCATCATACGCGGCCGCAATCTCCTGAGCCACCTCTTCCCCGATTTCTTCCATTGTACCGTAGCGGACGCCCCGGTCTTCCCATTTCCGTTCCATAACCAGGTTTTGCGAAGCCGATTGCGCTTCCATCGCCGCTTTCATAAATCGTTCCGGCAGACCAACGCGTTTCTGTTCGCCGCCTGCCTCCAGTTTAATCTGCATAGGAAGGCCCCGGAACATCTGGACAAATACTTGCACCTCTCCAAACGCGTCTTCTTTTACCGGACTAACTTCTTCCCTGGCATATTCATCGGTCGCTCCCAGTACGCCGCGTGCCTGAGCCAGAATATCGCGCCAATCCGCCTTTGGATTTCGCTCCAGTGCAATAAAATCCATTACCTGGAATACCCCTTTAACCCCCGGGATTTCCAGCAGTCTTTGAATATAATCCGGCGCCTTCCTTTTGTTTTCCGGTGTATAGTTATGACTTACGCCCACAGGTAGTTTTTCATCAAGATTTAACTTCATCGAATTCGGGCTTGGCGTCGGTTCAACAGATACAATCTTCATCATTTTCGCACAGGAGAGCCTTACTTCTATAAGTGGAGGAAAAAAGTGTTTCAAACAGGCATAGCTTCTGCTACGTTAATGTTCTGAAAAACCCCCTTGTGCTACCTCCTTTTATGTTGTATTGTATCTCATTTTATGAAAAAACAAAAATCCTCACTAATTCGATTGGAATTTTATGTTTTTTTTATTGACGTCTTTCGGGGTAAGGTCTATACTAATGACTAACAATACCATAATGAAAGTTTATTTTCTTATCAAGAGCGGTGGAGGGACTAGGCCCGATGAAGCCCGGCAACCGGCGGCGTGTCCGCAAGGTGCTACATCCTACAGAACGAACGGTTCTGAAAGATAAGAAAGGATACGGTTTTTCCTCCTTTCTTCTCTTCAGAAGAAAGTTTTTTATTTTTAAAGGAGGATTTCATATGGAACGCAGCATTACCTTTCCTTATCGACAGCTCGAATTGGCCGCCACGGTGCATTACCCGTGCGCCCAAAAACGTAAACAAGAAGACAAACGCTGGCCGGCCGTTATTATCTGCCATGGGTTCGTCGGCAACCGCATCGGTGTAAACCGGCTATTCGTAAAAGCTGCACGCCGTCTTGCACAGGAAGGTTATTTCGTGCTCCGCTTTGACTATGCGGGCTGTGGAGAGAGCGAAGGCGAATACGGATCATACGGCATCGACAGTTTCATTGAACAGACAAGACGCGCACTCGACTACACATTAAGCATCGACTGTATCGATAAATCACGGGTATTTTTGCTTGGACACAGCTTAGGGGGCGCTGTTGCCCGTCTGACAGCGGAAAAAGACAGCCGGGTATCTTCCCTAATCCTGTGGGCCCCGGTCTCTCACCCACTTTCCGACATTATCCGTATTGTGGGACGCCCGACATACGAGGAAGCAACACGCAGCGGAAAAGCCGAACATAGCGGCTATCATCTATCTGACGCGTTTTTCGCCTCGCTTGCACAAGCGCAGCCGCTTGCACCCGGATCTTCGTTTCTTGGCGATGTGTTGATTTTACATGGAACACGGGATGAGGACATTCCGGTGGATGCGTGCTATTTATATGAAAGCTTACTGCGCCAGCGGACAATCGGACAATGTGAGGCTCATGTCATCGAAGGCGCCGATCACACCTTTTCGTCCGTTGCAGCATCAGAAGCCCTGTTTGAGCAGACATGCGACTGGCTGCAAAAACTAGAGAACCGGGCCGGAAATTGGAGTGATTGGGTGATATGATTCCTTTGCTGTAAATCAAACAGAAAAAGCCAATTGCTGTCATTTTATCGACATCATTGGCTTTCTATTTTTAAAGCACTTTCTTTTCAACTATCATCCGACCTGCCTTGCGAAAAGCTTTTTTACCCCACCGTCCAACATGACAAATGACACACCGGCAATTACCAATCCCATACCCGCAAGCTGCTGCCATGAGATAAGCGTCCCGTACAAAAACACGGCCATCCAGGTCGCATTGATCGGCACCAGGTTCATATAAAGACTCGCTTTGCCAGCACCAATGCGATGGA
Organism: Aneurinibacillus danicus; assembly: GCF_007991215.1. Lineage (GTDB taxonomy): Bacteria > Bacillota > Bacilli > Aneurinibacillales > Aneurinibacillaceae > Aneurinibacillus > Aneurinibacillus danicus. The sequence goes on along the minus strand of NZ_BJXX01000047.1, from coordinate 69,527 downwards.
TCCCTTCATTCCACAGCAAAAACGCAATAACGGTAGCGCAGACCATCATATATAACATCTCTGCCCACCCCTGTGCCGACAAAGAAAGCACGCTCCTCCATCCCTTTTCCGGAAGCGAACAAAGCACCAGAAGAAGCGATCCTATCACCGTAGACACCGTCGTTGTCAACAGCGGAGACAGGTCCTGCATCACCACCTTGCCTATCAAGCCGTGCAGCACCCAACAACCCAACGCGCCTAAAAACAGCAGATCTCCTACATTAAACGAAAACGAAGCCGCGCCATACGGCAAGCCCCCTAAAACAACAAGACATACGCCCGTAAGCGAAAGAGTTAGCCCGATTCCCAGGCGCGGATTCCATCGCTCTTTGAGAAATAGCACAGCTCCCAGCGTAATAAACACCGGGCTTGTCGCCATGATTAATGAACCGTTCACAGCGGATGTATACCGAAGCGCCACAAAGAAAAACACATTATATGCAAAAATGCCCGTCAATGCCAGAAGAACAAGCCCCCGCCACTGTCTCTTAACGGCAGCACCGTTCCATTCACCTTTTGCCCACACAATCGAAAGCAAAACGAGACCTGCCAGTCCGAAACGGACCGCCGCCGTTGTAATCGGAGGCACTTCCGCAATGATATGCTTCCCGGCAGGAAAAACGCCGCCCCAGAACAGCGGGACCAGCAATAGCAAAAAATAAAAGCCTCGATTCGACTTCCCTGATGCAGATTTCACTTCCCCACCCCGTCTCCTTCTTGCTGTACCTTTATAACAGTAATTCATACACTTCACGCATCGGACGCAGCCAGTTCTGCTTCATTGCCGCAGACGCAGCCTCGCCGTCCCCTCCGGCAAGCGCTTGAATGACGCGCTCATGCTCTTTAAGAGAATCGGTGTTAGATGCAGTGTGTTGCTTTAAAAACACATACTTCAAGCGGCGCAGATGCATCTGGAGAAGAGAAGAAAAATCCAAAATGTACGGATTGTCTGCAATCTCAACAATCAGATTGTGAAATTCCTCGTCAATCTCCATCGCCGTAAATACCTGTCCGTTATGTATCGCCTGTTCATACCGCATATTGATTTCTTTTAAAGCCTCAATGTGTCCGGGTACAATGTTTTTTACCGCCTCCTCGGCCGCCAGCGCCTGCAGGGACGCAAGCGGCGGATACATCTTCAGCACGTCGTCCCTTTGAATGGCTGTTACTCTCGTCTCTTTGCCTGGATGCATTTCGATAAACCCTCGTATCTGCAGCAACTGCAGCGCTTCCCGTACCGGCGTCCGGCTTATTCCCAGCGCTTCCGCAAGCTCTATATCGTACAATTTTTCGCCAGGCTCCAGCGTACCATCGATAATCCAGCGCTGCAGTTGCTGGAACGCTTTTTCTTTTGCCGATATTCGTGCCGGCGTTACATAATCTTTCGGTATGGGCATATGTTTCACCTATTTTTCAGATTTATATGCAATATATCGCATATAGATATTACTGTCAATCAAATAATAACCATGAATATCGACATAAATTGATACAAAAACCTGGTTAGTAAAATGCCGACGTCAAAAACGGTAAAAACAAAGACCAGGATATGCTTCCCTATTGTTTGTTTCTTGACCCATAAAAGATATAATGGGAGACAAAAGAAAAAGATAGGGAGAAAGACGTGCATGCAAAAGTGGGCTTACTTCTTCATCGCCGCGGGGGCGGCATTGTGGGGAATCATTTCAATTTTTGTGCAGTTCTTATATGCCAGCGGCTTTACCCCGCTTCAGGTGGTGGCCATTCGAGCCGTCAGTTCCGCACTGCTGCTGCTCGGCTATATCGCGCTGACAAATCGATCTTTGCTGAAGATACAACTTAGGGACATCAAATATTTTATCGGCACCGGAATTTTCAGCATCGTGTTTTTCAACTGGTGCTACTTTACCGCCATTCAGGAAACATCCGTATCCGTCGCCGCCATCTTGCTGTATACGGCGCCTGCCTTTGTCACCGTTCTCTCGCGCATCGTTTTCAAAGAATGGGTCACAAAGAAAAAGATGCTGGCTCTGCTTGTTACGTTCATCGGCTGTTCGTTCGTCATTGGCATCCTGCCTTTTGCCGATGAAACGATTTCTATGTACGGCATGCTGGTCGGTGTGGGCTCTGGATTCGGCTACGCTTTATACAGCATCTTCGGCAAATTTGCGCTGGCGAAATACCATACGTTGACCGTTACGGTCTATACGTTTCTTATCGCCAGTCTCGGTATCCTGCCCGTAAGCGGATTAGAAAATTCTGTCCCTCTGCTTCTCAACTGGAAAGTAGTCGGATTCAGCATTGGATTAGGCTTGTTTCCTACCGTATTGGCCTATCTTCTCTACACGTTCGGCTTGTCTTATGTCGAATCCAGCCGCGCATCCATTGTGGCTACGGTCGAGCCGGTGGTGGCGGCACTGGTCGGCATTGTGCTGTTTGGTGACTCCCTAACCCCATGGCAGTTTCTCGGTATCCTTCTTGTTATCGCGGCTGTCATACTTATTCAGGAGCCCGTCGGAAAAGGAAGAAGAGGGCGCAGAACCGGACTCTCAACCTGAGCTGTATACGATATAGAAAAACATGTCTTGCCGCAGCGCCGCGGTTAGGCATGTTTTTCTATACGTCCGCTTTTTCCAGCACAGCTCCTGGCATCGATTGCCGGCCTTTGGCGAAAGTAAAGCAATAAGGGTTTCACTTTCTTTTCCCTCATCTTTCTTTGACCGCTTTTTCTAAACGCGTCATCGCCTCTTCCAGTGTCGGACGCGGGCAGGCGAAATTCAGACGCTGGAACCCTTCGCCGCCGGTTCCAAACGAAGGACCGTCGTTTAATCCCAACTTCGCCTTTTTAATCATGAACGATTTCAATTCTTCACCGAACAGCCCAAGGCCGCGAACATCCAGCCATCCGAGGTATGTCCCTTCCGGTATCCTCATCGAAATTCCTGGCACTCTCTCTTGTAAAAACCGATTCACATACAAAGCATTCTCTTTTAAATACACAAGCAGCTCATCAAGCCACGCTTCTCCTTCATTGTATGCCGCAATACATCCCTCAATCCCAAATAGATTGATATGATCCACCCCTGCTTTCCGAATGGCTCTCTTTAATCTTTTTAATAGCTTCGGATTTTCGGCGATCGCAATTGAAGTAAACAGGCCAGCCAGGTTAAACGTCTTACTGGGGGAAAGAAAGGTAATGCACCGTTCGGACACTTCTGGGCCCAACGAATAAAATGGCGTATGCGCCCCTTTTTCATATACCAGATCAGCATGAATTTCGTCGGAGACAATCAGAATGTTATGCTTGACACAAATGTCGGCCAACCGCGTAAGCTCTTCCTTTGTCCAAACACGGCCTACAGGATTATGCGGGCTGCATAAAATCAATAGCTTTGTTTTTTCATCGATTTTGTTTTCCAAATCGGCCAGGTCCATCATGTATTGTCCATTTTCTTCGCGCAGCGGATTCTCCACGATATATCGACCGCGGCCAAGCGCAGCGCTGAAAAACGGGGGATAGACGGGCGGCTGCACGATGACTTTGTCTCCCGGTCGGGTGAACGCTTCCACTGCCGCAAACAGGCCCGGTACTACCCCCGCAAGAGCTGTCATCCACTCAGGCTTGATTTCAGTACCAAAGCGGCGCTTCATCCAGCCTGCGGCAGCTTCAAAAAGAGCTCTAGGTGTGCCCGGATAGCCATATACGGGATGCTGCGCCCGTTTTATTAGTGCTTCTGTGACGCATGGCGGAGAAGCGAAATCCATGTCCGCCACCCATAAGGGAAGAACGTCCTCCGTATCGAAGAATTTTTGGCGGTAATCCCATTTGATTGAATTGGTGTTCGTTCGGTGTACTGCTTGGTCGAAGTTGTATTTCATGATTGGTCCTTCCTCCTTGCAGTTGTATGTATCGTTATGTATGTATTGTTACACTTTTTGCGTAAGGTAGCAAACGGGTTTTTTGGTTTGTGTAAGGAGTTTTTTTATACGCAGTATTTTATTACTCTATGGTGTTTTATGATACAACGTAAGTATAGATGTAACCTCTGAGTAAAATTTACAATCTTTTCAAGTTACTCTAGATAAGACTAACGACAAAAAGCGATTCATAAAACGAATTGCTTTTTGTCGTTATGCACCATATATTTATGGCCGTTCAAATATGTAAATATGGCCGTAAATATATCGTTCAACAGGTTGTGAATCCAACAAATCTTGCAAAGAAAATACGTGTCATTAGCTCTATGTAAATCGAATATAATATTATTGAAAAAGCCCATTAGATAGGTGGGAAAATAATAAGATTTTGAAAAAAACTGAAGGAGAAAAGAAAAACGCTAAGGCTAAATGAATGTGAAAATACGAAAAGGCAGGGAAAGTCTCCCTGTCTTATACGACTTCATCCCTTACAATCATTTCTAAAACAGACTCGATACTTTCATAACGATAAATGTTAAACCTTGGTGTTGTAATAGTTGGATCGTATTCAAATTGCAAATGATGGTCAGGATGATCAGGAACATCCATGACAGAATCATAATGAAACAGATACTGAACTTGCTGCGATGAATCGACTTTGATAAAACGGATAACAGACTCCTCGATCCAGCATATTCCTTGTTCATAATGTATTGTTTGTCCAAAAGTAAAAACTGAACCATCTTTAAATCGTAACGGAAAAGAACATTCGGCAATTGATTTTTTTGCCTGCACAATAGAATATCCGCCTAACGACAAACTCCACTTTATCTTTTCTATTCTCTGTGCTTTCAATTGTCCGACTGCTCTCCATATATCTTCAAAGTGTGTCTGATAGCGAAATAAAACCTGACGAATATACTTGACATACTCATCAGGTGTCCCATTGTATGCAAACCTGGTTTGATCCATCTTTACTGCTTGCGCTCCTTTAATAACCTCTCCATTTTTTCCCACATTCGCAACTGTACGATTGAGTAGTTCTTAATTTCTCCGCTCGCAATTGCCTTTTTAAAACTCTCCAGATTCATTCCCGCTGATTGTTCCGCCTCCTTGATATTCTCAAGGATTTCCTCATTCGTTATATACTCTTCGCTCTCTGCTTCAAACTCTGCCTGGCGAGTTGGCTGCCATTCATCTTTTCTCTTTTCCATATTTATCACCCGCTTTCTTTTTATATCCTTATCTACTGAAAAATGTTTTTTTCTTGCGTCAGTCTCTTTATCTAAATTATACACCAATATTCTATTTATCATAAAATATCTGAATAAAATTAAATACAGGGATTTCTTCATCATCCTGAAAAGCTACGCCGGCCTCACGCAGCATACTTCGATCCGGACGGAACCCGGTCAGAGCAAGTACGAAATCGTTGTCCAATTGCGTTTCTACACCGTCTACGGATACGGTAACAGTTGATTCTGAAATGCTCGTTACACGGGAGCGAAACAGCATTTTGATACGGCCTTTATTGACCATGCTTTCAAATACCGGACGAACCCATGGTTTGATAATTGGCGAGTAGGTTTCCCCTCTGTATATGACGGTTACCTCCGCTTCCACCCGAAGCAGTTCCATCGCCGCATCAATGGCAGAGTTGCTACCGCCAATGACAGCCACTTTCGTCCCTGTATAGGGGTGGGCTTCACGAAAATAATGCGTAACTTTCGGCAATTGCTCGCCGGGAATGCCAAGCAGATAATGTAGAAAAAGGCGAACGCCTTTTTCTACATGGATCTTTTTTCCTCTGTCTTCTCCTCCTTTTTAGTACTTGTGCTGCAGTAGTATCCCACAGGAAAGATCGTCATGATCCCCTCCCTCGGAATAAAACCTACCAAACTTAATCATTTTTGTTTTATAATAGAAGCATGCAAGTAAATACACAAAATAGTCAATGTTATTTTAATTTTTAAAAATTTAAAATCAAGCTATGCTATTAATGTATTTCCAAGAACTATACAGTAATTATCTAAATATCAAAATTTGATAAGTTTAATTGAATTACTTTCACAACTCGGAATCTTAGATCTGCAAGAACTTTTCCCTGGTATTAAGACAAATCATTAAAAGAGGAGCGTTCCTATATGTATGATAAATTATTAAATATTTCTGATGCCTCAAAGTTATTAGGTATTTCTCCAAGCACGTTACGACGGTTAGAAAAGGACGGGATAGTTGAAGGTTATGGATTAAAGGTTATATATACACATGGAGGCCAACGAAGGTATATGTTAGATGAAATTCAACAATTATATATGCAGCATGGATTCTCTGGTCAAATTGGATTTGGTAAGAGGCCTGCTATTTTAATTCGTGATCTTACGCTAGCATTTACGGACCCAAATTCAAAATTAACGATTGATTTTACTCGATATTAACGAATACATGGAAGTGAACATGGCTGCGCTTGGCGTTTACCGCTCACAGTTTGAAAAAGAACCCGGTTCGGTGGCGACACCGCTGCTGTTGAAGAACTTCCTGTAATCAGAAGGAGCGAACGATGAAAATTGGGATTACATGTTACCCATCTGTAGGTGGCTCGGGTGTTGTGGCAACTGAATTGGGCAAACTGCTGGCCGAGCGGGGGCATACGGTGCATTTTATCACATCCGGCATGCCGTTTCGTCTTGGCAAGTATTACCGCAATATTTATTTTCATGAAGTGGATGTCAATAACTATTCAGTGTTTCAGTATCCGCCGTACGATTTGACGCTGGCGAGCCGGATGGCCCAGGTCGCCCAGATGGAGAACCTGGATTTGCTGCATGTTCACTACGCCGTTCCGCATGCGATTTCCGCCTACCTTGCCAAGCAAATGGTGGGAGATCGCCTGAAAGTAGTCACCACGCTGCATGGAACGGATATTACAGTGCTCGGCTATGACCATACGCTAAAAGATATTATCCGTTTTGGCATTGAGCATAGCGACGCTGTAACCGCCGTGTCACAAAGTCTGATTAATCAGACGCGGGAAGTGCTTCAGATCGAAAAGCCGATTGACCTGGTTTACAATTTCATTGACAAGCGGGAATATTATCCGCGTGATATGTGTGATGTGCGCGAAGAATATGCACCGAACAACGAGAAAGTGTTTATTCATATTTCCAACTTCCGCAGCGTAAAACGAACGGATGATGTGGTGCGTATTTTCCACCGGATTAAACAGCGGATACCGGCTAAACTCCTGATGATTGGAGAGGGTCCGGATCTTCCTGTGGCGAGGGATTTGGCGCTTACACTCGGTCTTCGGGATGATGTATTCTTTCTAGGAAAACAGGAAGATATCGCCTGTGTATTATCTATGGCGGACGTGATGCTACTGCCATCTGCGCAAGAAAGCTTTGGACTTGTAGCACTTGAAGCGATGGCGTGCGGTAAGCCGGTAATTTCAAGCAATGCGGGCGGACTACCTGAAGTGGTGAAAGACGGAGAGACCGGTTTTGTGCTGCCGATTGGTGATGTGGAAGGAATGGCGGAGAAAGCGATTCAGCTTGTGGCGGACCCTGCGACCTATGAATTCTTCTCCCAACAGGCAATAGAGCGTGCCTACCATACGTTCTGTCACAAAGAAATCACCCGCCAGTACGAAGCGATTTACCAACGTGTCCTGACCGGGGAGATGGAGTCGTGTTCCCGGCCATAAAGCAGGAGACTTTGCAAAAAACCCGGTCACGGCTTTTGGCGAGGCCTATAGGAACAGGGATATCGACATCGCAGGGCCTATTAACGAAGCGACGAGCATAGAATCATGCATGATTCCCTGATAAAAAAGGTTACAATTGGCAAGTAAAACGAGTCAATTTGTAACCTTTTTTTATTCATAGTTATTGTGCCATTCTGATAGCTAAATAATAATTTATGATAATGCTCCGTCTTAAGTTGATATCAGTTTTAACAGGAGGTGAGTAAAAATGAAACATGAAAAATTGCAGCCGTTTATCATCAAGGCCTTGGCACTGTCATTCATCTGATTGAAACGTTTATCAATGAAATTTCGGGTACTAGAACGGCCAAAAACCATTTTGTCTAAAGCTTCCTCTCTATCCTTAATATTTGCGCAAAAACATTGCGGTTTTGCCCAGACTTTCCCCCCATAACACCTCTCGGCATCTACCGAACAGTTCTTCTACATCCTGCGTACGGTTCGCCAGCACACGAAGGACAAATCCGCATACCGATAGTATGGACAGGCCTATCTTCACTTCCGTAGAAGGCTGAAGTATACCATAGAGCCGATCCAAAAACTCACTATCAATCCCGTCCTTTACTACGAGCATCGAACCAAAGTGCGTATATCCCTCCATGCTTCCAAGCCCCTGGATATCTTGATCGGGCACCAGTTTTAGATGGTCAAACAAAACCAATTTGTCATCGATGTATACGTCCATTCTTGACTGAAGCAAATCATAACGAAATTTCGTTCCGTCCGGTGCCCAGCCGGGGGTAAGAATATCGGTACAAACAAGCGACGCGCCCTGCTCCATCCGAATCGTTGTCCGCTGCTTAAACCGCGCATGCTGGTAGGCGATGACAGGATCCGGAAGATATTCCAGGAGACTTCCTTTTTTTAAAAAAATATTTGTTTCTTGAACAACAGGCTGTTTCATCGTTTTATAGATTTTAGTGGATGATTGGGTGGTGAGAAGGACTGCCGCTTCCGGTTCAAGCTCAATTTCTATCTTATAGATATCGCCATCGACATATCCTCCTCCAGGATTCATCATATATAAGCATGCCTGCCCTGTTTGATCGAGATAAACCGGGCGCGTGACTTTGAAAGCTCCTTCAAAATAAGAATCTTGCAAAATGGTCTTCTCTTCTTTTTTAGCACACAACATCCATAAATATCCAGATAGATTCTTCATGTCATTCCAGTCCTACCAGCAGCGCATTCTTCTTAATCCAGTCAACCGTTTGCTTAAGGCCGATATCTTCTTTCAGGTTAGTAAAAATATAAGGTTTATTTCCCCGGGCAACCTTTGTATCTGCTTCCATCACTTCAAGGTTTGCTCCCACATAGGGAGCCAAATCCATCTTATTAATAATAAACAGGTCTGACTTAATCATTCCTTGTCCGCCCTTGCGGGGGATTTTTTCCCCTTGGGCTACATCGATAATATAAATGGAGAAATCAACAAGTTCCGGACTAAAGGTGGCTGCCAGGTTGTCTCCACCACTCTCTATAAAAATAATGTCAAGGTCGGGGTGGCTGGCCTTCAGTTCTTCAATCGCCGCGAAATTCATCGAAGCATCTTCCCTGATGGCTGTATGCGGACAACCTCCCGTTTCCACGCCAATAATCCGGTCGGCTGGAAGGACACTGTTTTTCATCAAAAACTGTGCATCCTCTTTCGTATAAATATCATTTGTCACCACAGCCATACTGAATTCTTGATGCATCGCCCTCGTCAATCTTTCCACTAACATTGTTTTTCCGGCCCCTACCGGTCCTCCAACTCCAATGCGTATTGGCTCCATATGTTTCGTTCTCCTCTCTCTGCTGTATCGGGTTATGACATAAACAAACGAACATGCAAGCGTTCATGATGCATTTGCGCGATTTCAAGCCCCGGTGATACCGCTCCAAAATCGGAGGCATCCATTTTCTTGATTTTTTCTGTCGCCTTTATCAGCCAGGGATGACATTCTAACAAAAGACGTTGTCCATCTGTCTGTCCCAGCGGAATGCCCCGCACTCCGTTTTGGACCAGGGCTGCAATACTGGAATATAAGTACGATAGAATCCCGATTTCTTTTGCTATGTTTAAAGAATGAACAATCATGGCAAATACAATCGCCGGATGTCCGAAAGAGCGCTTTGCCCGTATCCTTTCTTCATATTCCTTGAGTAATGGCAAAGAGAACAAGTCGATGCCCATCCGAACCATTCTCTCTCCCATCCGGCGGCTGGCTTCCCGTGATTCCCGTGGAATATTTTGTGCGTATAGCATCTGATCCCATTGCCAGATTTCATTGACCCGGTTTTGTTCCAACGCCTCGTACACAAGCCGGCAGGCCAATCCATCCACATAGACAAGCTGTTTATCGAGATAAACCTGAAGCCAGTGCGCAAATGTCGCTTTACTATTCACCCGGTATTCCTGGATATATGTTTCCAGTCCGAAAGAATGAGAGAATGCTCCCGAAGGAAAGTTAGAATCGCATAACTGCAATAATGCTAACAGACGGCTATCCATGACTATGTCCAATATGGCGAAATGCCTCCCTGACCTTTCTTTTTTCTCGTACATAAGGAACCTTCAACTGCTGAAGCAACTCTTCGACTAAGTAATCGTATTGGACCAGCATCTCTTCTCCTTCAAACTGGGCCGGTAGATGGCGATTCCCTAACTGATGGGAAATTTCCCCCATCTGTTTCATACTGGTAGGACGGATGACAAACAAATCGTCCGCAATGACATTCACCACAATCGCATTGTGATCGTCCATATACAAAATGTCGCCATCCGTCAAATCTTTCATTTCTTTTAAACGAATCCCGATTTCCTTGCCGTGATCGGTGGTTACTCGTTGAATTCGCTTTACCAGATCGTCGCTGTGCAGGTAGACTTTCTCCACATGGCGGCCACCAAGATCGGCATGTTCGATGTTTCCTCTGATTTGCTCGATAATCAAAGTGCTCCCTCCTAAAACAAGAAATAGCGCTGCGCCATCGGTACCACATCAACCGGCCCGCAGGTGATCACTTCCCCATTCACTTTTACTTCATAGGTTTGCGGATCGACCTCGATGTTCGGTGTTTCGGCGTTCAGCTTCATATCCTTTTTCGTCAATTGGCGAATCCGCTGTACAGGTCGGATTTGCTTCTTCAACCCTAATGTTTCATGCACGCCAAGCTCGATCGCAATTTTTGATAGAAACGTAATAGATGTTTTATGTTTCGCTTTTCCGAAAGAGGCAAACATCGGCCGATATAACACAGGCTGCGGTGTCGGAATCGAAGCATTCGGATCACCCATAAGGCTGTGGACAATCATTCCGCCCTTCATGACGATTTCCGGTTTTACTCCAAAAAACGCAGGGTCCCATATGACAAGGTCAGCCATTTTTCCAACTTCCACCGAACCGACCTCATCAGAAATGCCATGGGTAATAGCCGGGTTAATGGTGTATTTGGCTATGTACCGCTTCACCCGGTAATTATCGCTGATGCCTGTATCCTGAGATAGCTGCCCTCTCTGCTTTTTCATCTTATCCGCCGTCTGCCAGGTTCGGGTAATGACCTCGCCTACCCGTCCCATCGCCTGGGAATCAGAGCTAATCATACTAAAAACCCCGAGATCGTGCAGAATATCTTCGGCGGCAATTGTCTCTTTACGAATGCGCGAATCGGCAAAGGAAATATCCTCCGGAACATCCGGGTCCAGGTGGTGGCAAACCATCAGCATATCGAGGTGCTCATCGAGCGTATTTTTCGTATACGGGCGGGTGGGATTGGTTGAAGACGGCAAAATATAAGGATAGCTTGCTACCTTAATGATATCAGGAGCGTGCCCTCCTCCTGCCCCCTCGGTATGGTATGTATGAATCACGCGGCCATTAATCGCCGCCAGAGTATCCTCGACAAAACCTCCTTCATTCAATGTATCCGTATGAATCGCTACCTGCACATCATACTGGTCGGCTGCCCGCAGACAATGATCAATTGCCGAAGCAGTTGTTCCCCAATCTTCATGAAGCTTAAGACCGATGGCGCCCGCACGAATCTGCTCAACCAAAGGCTCTTCCGCCGAGGCATTGCCTTTGCCCAGAAATCCAACATTCACCGGAAAAGCTTCTGCGGCCTCCAGCATCCGATGAATGTTCCACTCCCCCGGAGTACACGTCGTGGCGTTCGTTCCGGTAGCCGGTCCTGTTCCTCCTCCAATCATCGTCGTAATTCCGGACGCCAAAGCTGTTTCAATCTGCTGCGGACAAATAAAGTGGATGTGGCTATCCACTCCTCCTGCCGTGACAATCATTCCCTCAGCAGCAACGACCTCTGTCGAAGCGCCAATCAACAGGTTTACACCATCCATCAATAAGGGATTCCCGCTTTTGCCAATCCCTGCGATCCTTCCGTCGCGAATTCCGATATCCGCTTTGTAAATCCCCGTATAGTCTATAATAACCGCATTGGTAATGACGGTATCGAGCACCCCTTCCGCACGGGCAGCCAACGGATGTTGTCCCATCCCGTCACGGATCACCTTGCCGCCGCCGAATTTTACTTCATCACCGTAAACGGTAAAATCCTTTTCAATTTCAATAAACAACTCCGTGTCCGCGAGACGAATCGCATCCCCTGTTGTCGGTCCAAACATGTCTGCGTACTGTTTTCTTGACATTTGAAAACTCATCATCAGTCATCCTTTCTTTTTATCCGCTCCCGCATGCTTTTCGTTTTACATTAATCCAGTTCTCCGTTGGTTTTATTATTCAATCCGTACACTTGGCGCAGCCCGGAAAACGGAACGACCTCTATCTCTTTAACATCCCCGGGTTCAAAGCGGACCGCCGTCCCTGCCGGAATATTTAAATGCATACCAAACGCCTTTTCACGATCAAATTCCAATGCTCGATTGATTTCATAGAAATGAAAATGTGAACCAATCTGTACCGGCCGATCGCCTCGATTGAGGACCGTCAGTTTCACGGCCGCCTTTCCCGCATTGCAAACAATTTTCTCCTTGCACAGTCGATATTCTCCTGGAATCAAATCTTCCCACACCTTTCTTTGATGATAGCAACCTACCGGATGGGGTCATGGACAGTCACCAATTTTGTTCCATCCGGAAACGTCGCTTCCACTTGAATCTCCCGAACCATTTCCGGCACCCCTTCCATGACATCCTCCCTGGTCAAAATCTTTGTCCCCTCTCTCATCAATTCGACCACTGACTTTCCGTCTCTCGCCCCCTCCATAATTTCATACGTAATAAGGGCCACCGCTTCCGGATAATTCAGCTTCACGCCGCGATTTTTGCGGCGGAGGGCCAAATCGGCCGCCACAACGACCAACAATTTTTCTTGTTCCCTTGGTGAAAGTTTCATTCGTTTTCTCTCCTCATTTAAACGACTAAGTATTGTTTAATCGCATCCTCATTAAACGACCGGGTATCCCCCTGCGTAACGATGGAGGACTTATCGATCACATAAAAGTAATCAGCGCATTCCAAAGCCAAATCCAGACTGTGCTCTACGAGCAGAATGGATACGGTCTTCATTGCGGCAATCCGTTTAATGACATCCGCGATTAACAGAACAATGGAGGGTTGAATGCCTTCCATCGGCTCATCTAGCAAAAGCAGCCTGGGCTTTCCGACCAGCGCCCGGGCAATGGCCAGCTGCTGCTGCTGTCCGCCGCTCAAATCTCCCCCTTTGCGGTGAAGCATCGTTTTTAATACAGGAAACATGTCATATATATCTTCCGGAATCCCGTTTTTCCATTCTGCTTTCGGGAGGGTTTCAAGCCCCAATAAAAGGTTTTCTTCCACTGTAAGGGTAGGGAAAATATCTCTTCCCTGCGGAACGTAGCCAATTCCTCGCCTGGCTCTCATTTCAGGCGGCAGCGCGGTAATGTCTTTCCCCATAAATTCAATTGTCCCTTTTTTTGCTTTGAGCAACCCGACGATGCTTTTTAATAATGTAGTCTTGCCCACTCCGTTTCTTCCCATTAGCGAGACGACGGTTCCCGGCTCAATGCGGAGATCGATCTCCCGCAGCACCATACTCTCCCCGTACCCGACATCAAGTTGCGACACTTTCAGCATGTTCTGCCTTCCCCTTCCCGAGATATACTTCCGCCACACGGGGATCCCGCTGTACTTGCTCCATTGTTCCTTCACACAGAATCTTTCCCTCATGCATAACGGTTACTTGTTTGGAAAACGTCCGCACGAAATCCATATCATGTTCAACTACAATGACAGAGCAAGTCTGAGCAATTTCACGGATAAGTTCTCCCGTACGCTCCCGTTCCGTCCCCGTCATCCCCGCGATAGGCTCATCCAGAAGAAGGAGCTTCGGCTCCTGCATAAGCTGCATGCCAATTTCAAGCCATTGCTTCTGCCCATGGGAAAGCAAGCCCGCCTTTCGTTCGGCTTGATCAGCCAAGCCGATTTGCGCAAGCACCTCCATCATCCGTTTTCTTTGCCCACTGTCAATCCTGGCTCGCAAAACGGCCCATAGATGCCGGTTTTGCTTCATTGCCAGTTCTAAATTTTCAAACACGGTAAGATTTAAAAAAATAGATGGTGCCTGAAATTTACGCGCGATGCCCAGGTTAACAATCTCATGCTCTTGCTTTTTCACGATGTCAATCCTGTTATGAAACCATATCTGTCCGCTCAACGCTCTCGTTTTCCCGCAAATGACGTCGAGCATCGTTGTTTTTCCCGCCCCATTCGGTCCAATAAGAAAGCGAATTTCCCCTTCTTCAATCGTCAAATCGACTCCTTGAATCGCCTTGAATCCATCAAAGTCCACCACGATATTACGACACGACAGTATGGGTTGCCTGCTCATCTTTCGCCCCTCTTTCCCTTGTAATAAACAGTTTGCCTTTGATTTTTTCAAAAAGACCTACAAGTCCGTTAGGCAAAAACAGCACAATGATGACAAATGAGGCACCTAATAAGATCAACCATATTTCTGGATATGACTCGCTAAAAAAGCTTTTCGCCCCGTTGGTTACTATCGTTCCGATAACCGCACCAATCAACGATTGACGCCCGCCAACGGCCACCCATAGAACCATTTCAACGGAAGGAATAATGCCCATCATGGCCGGAGAGATAATTCCCACTTGAAGCACAAACAAAACACCGGATAAGCCCGCGAATGCAGCCGATAAACAATAAACAAACACACTATAACCGGTTGGGTTGAATCCGCAAAAGCGCACACGATTCTCCCCATCACGAATGGCGATAAGCAAACGCCCTAAACGGCTGTGAACCAGCCAGAGACAAAACGTAAAGACGAGTCCAAGCACGGCTAACGTAATCCAGTAAATCGCTACCTGTACCTCGGGAGCAGCGAGCCCAAAACCAAAAACCGTGGAAAAATTCGTCAGTCCGTTTGTTCCACCCGTATATTCCTGCTTTCCGATAAACAGCGTGACCAGAATGATAACAAGAGCTTGAGAAAGGATCGAAAAATAAACACCGCGAATCCGGTTGCGAAAGGTTAAATAGCCAATCAGCGCCGCCAATAAGACAGGAATGAAAATCGCTGCGCCCAGCGCAAAGACCGGGCTGGCAAAAGGCTTCCAAAACCAGGGAAGGGCGGTTAATCCGCTCCATTCCATAAAGTCGGGCAGATGGCCTCCCGCGCTTTCCAGCTTCAAATACATGGCCATGCAATAGGCGCCCAGTCCAAAATAAACGCCATGACCCAAACTAAGAATACCGGTGTACCCCCAAATTAAGCAGAGTCCGAGTGCCAGAATCGCCAAAGATAAGAATTTTCCTAATAAATTCAAGCGAAAATCGGATAAAAACAACGGGGCGATAGCAAGCACTGCCGCAAAAGTCACATATCCGATCCACTGCATACGGGACCGTGAGCGAATCAAACTGTTCATCCTGCACCTCCTAATCCAATGCTCTTGTTCGCATATTGACAAGTCCGGAAGGCTTCCATTGCAAAAATGCGATAATAAGCGCAAATACAATCACTTTAGCCAGCGTAGCCGTAGTTGAATATTCAAGAAACGTTCCGAGCAAGCCAATAAGAAACCCACCGGCTACTGTTCCGGCCAGTTTACCTACGCCTCCCAACACAACAACCATAAAAGCGTCGACAATGTAATAAGAGCCAATGGACGGTCCAATCGGTCCAATCAAGGTCAAAGCACATCCGGCAATCCCCGCTAGCCCTGACCCTAACGCAAATGCATAGGCATCAACCTTTCGGGTAGAAATTCCCAGGCAGGATGCCATCCCTCGATTAAGGGTCACCGCCTGCATTCGGCGTCCAGCGGAAGTCCGGTACAGGTAGAAATACAATCCGACGATACACGCGACCACAAGAAAAATGATAAACAAACGCTTGTAAGGAAACGTTACGTTCCCCATTAGCGTAAGTCCGCCATTCAGCCAATCGGGGGCGGTGACTGCAACGTTCGGCGCCCCGAAAATGCTCCGGGCAATCTGCTGCAAAATCAAACTGATTCCCCACGTGGCCAGCAAACTGTCTAAGGGACGGCCGTACAGATGGCGAATCAGAAAATGTTCCAACAATAATCCAATAAGTGCAGAAACAAGAAAAGCGATGGGGATCGCGATGAGAAAATAAAAACCATGCATCGATTCGGGTGCATAATGGGAAAAGAACAATTGAGTGAGATAGGTCATATAAGCCCCGATCATGATCAACTCTCCGTGAGCCATGTTAATCACATTCATCAACCCGAACGTAATCGCTAAGCCCAGGGCGATTAATAGCATAATGGAACCCAGACTCATTCCGTTAAACAACTGAGTTAACATAACATCCATATGGTTACCTCCTTATTCGGATCGGACTTAATAAGGAAAAGAGGGATTAACCCGTGTGAATGCTTCACCACTCCCTCTTTTCCTCCTTTTTTAATTCCCCTGGCTCAGTCCGCTTCCCCAAGGATAGCTTTTCAAGTACGGATCCGGCTTTACAGCTTTCCCCGAATTCCACAGTTCCTTAAACTGTCCATCAGATTGGATTTCTCCAATACGGACGGTTTTCCAAAGATGCTGATTCTCACCCTCGATTTTGACCGTTCCGCCCGGTGCCTTGAATTCAATTCCTTTGGCTGCCGCCTTGACTTTCTCCACCTCAAAAGAGCCGGCTTTCTTTACCGCTTCCGCCCACAGGTGAACCGCATCATAAGCCGCTTCAATCGGATCATCCGTCACCCGATCGTTGCCGTATTTCTCCTTGTACTTCTGTACAAATGTCTTATTCTCCGGCGTGTCTGTCGTTTGGAAGTAATTCCATACCGCTAAATGGCCTGCCAGAATATCTCCGCCAATGCCACGTATCTCTTCTTCTGCGATACTTACAGACATTACGGTCATATCGCCCGGCTTAATCCCGGCATCTTTTAATTGTTTAAAGAAAGCTACGTTACTATCGCCATTTAACGTATTAAAAATGACATCAGGCTTTGCGCTCTTAATTTTGCTAATGAGCGTATTGTAATCCGTATGACCCAGCGGCGTATATTCTTCACCCAGCAACTCTCCGCCTTCCGCCTTTAACTGGGCTTTAATGATTTTGTTGGCTGTGCGGGGAAAAACGTAGTCAGATCCAATCAAGAAAAATTTCTTTCCGCGATTCTCAAGCAACCAGGATACTGCGGGCACAATTTGCTGATTTGTCGTTGCTCCGGTATAAAAAATATTAGGAGATGATTCCATTCCTTCATATTGTACGGGGTACCATAATAGCCCTTTGTTCTGCTCTACTACCGGGAGCATCGCTTTACGGCTGGCCGAAGTCCACCCGCCGAAGATCGTAGCTACTTCATCTTTCTGTAAAAGCTTCTTGGCTTTTTCCGCAAAAGTCGGCCAGTCGGAAGCACCGTCTTCAATGACAGGCTCAATCTTCTTACCCAACAGTCCACCCGCTTGATTGATTTCATCAATAGCCATCAGTTCGGCATCCTTTAAAGAAACCTCACTAATCGCCATCGTTCCGCTTAAAGAGTGCAGCACTCCGACTTTTACCGTATCAGAGGAAGGGGAAGCTCCCGAATCGCCATCCTTCTGCTCTACCGCTTTGCTGCCGCATCCGGCCAGCATCAAAAATATCGCCAACATAGAAATCCCCAGTTTGCTTTTTACACACCTGAACAGATGAATGCACCCCTTTTTTAATTCTAATTATGTAATAATTAACATCAGGCAATGATTTGAAAACTCATTGCCTGGACGAAACACGACCCACTATCGCCGGTCATCGTCTTTTTTGTTATAAAAAATAACATCACCCTTTCATTTTTCGTCATGATTAGAGTCATTCAGGATTGAACATGGTTTTATTATAGAAATGCATAAAAGATAGCGCAAATGACTTGTTATAAAATCTGACATAATTAAGCAAAAATTCTTGCATTACTTGTTTTTCATAGGGGAAGCAAAGATTTTTTTCTGGATTTGTCCGACTGCTCTCCATATATCTTCAAAATGTGTCTGATAACAAAATAAAACCTGACGAATATACTTGACATATTCATCAGGCGTCCTATATAAACATGGATTGAAAACTTGACAAAATCACGATGAAAAATCAAGAAGAGGCAAATATTTGAACAAAAACATATAATACCGGCAGCCAATTTAATGTTATAATATAGTGAATATTTGCATTTTTTGCACGAAACTTTGTTTTTTATTTCTCTTTCTATCCCCCTCGAACCGCATCGAGGGCAAAAATTCACTTCGATAGACATACCTATCCCCTCTTTTACGAAATGACATTTTCTGACTATCCTATCACTTATATACAGAGTTGAAAAGGAGGACCGAACGCATGGAGATCACAAAATTCGTTACTCCCGAGATTATCTTTGGCTCAAACTCTATTTCTCAAATTGGAGACTGTATTCTACGTCTGGGAGGCACAAAAGCTTTCATTGTCACTGATCGCGGAGTCATAAAGGCAGGTTGGGTTAAAAAAGCTGTTGCATATATATCTGAATGCGGAATCGACTATCATATCTTTTCTGATATAACAAGCAATCCAAAAGATTATGAGGTCATGAGAGCTACAAAGGAATATAAGCGTGTACAGTGTGATATTGTTGTTGGAATTGGTGGCGGAAGCTGTCTTGATTCAGCCAAAGCAGTAGCGCTCCTGTCTGCAAATGAAGGGGTTGTCCATGAGTTTCAGGGGATTGATAAAATAGAAAACCCTCTCCCTCCTATGATTATGATTCCTACGACCGCCGGATCAGGAGCAGATATATCCCAGTTCTGCATTATTACTAACACAGAAAAAAAAGTGAAGATAGCCATTATATCAAAGTCTCTCATTCCCGATATTTCAATTATCGACCCTACCACATTAATAACGAAAGAACCCATCTTTACAGCATATACAGGAATGGATGCGCTTACACACGCAATTGAAGCGTACTTGTCAATCGCCTCGACTCCTCTTACCGACCTGCTTGCATTGGATGCGATTCGATTGATTTCAGGGAATCTTCGCCAGTCTGTCCGCTCGAAAACGGATATAACGGCTAAGACGAATATTGCGATGGCCAGCCAGCAGGCTGCCATGGCCTTTTCCAATGCGATATTGGGCGCTGTTCATGCAATGTCACACCCTTTAGGCGGACTGCTTGATATGCCGCACGGAGAGGTAAATTCTATTCTATTGCCGCATGTTATGGAATTTAATAAATCGGCGGTCCCTCATAAATATACAAACATTGCTATCGCTATGGGAGAAAATGTTGAAGGCCTGTCTGATACAGAAGCGGCGCTGCAAGCAATCAACTCTATCAATCGGCTTGCCAGAGATATCGGCATTCCAAAACGACTTTCTGAAGTAGGCTTACAAAAAAAATATATTTCACAGCTAAGCGAGTGCGCCATGGAAGATGCCTGCCTTATTACCAATCCAAAAGAGGTAACACAAACGGATATAGAAGATATTTTTAAAGAAGCGTTTTAAGGAGGAGCTATGTACGATAGTAAAAAAGATGCGTTGGAGAAACTGACGGGTATTCGTTCCTCAAAGAAAAATTATTACATGGAATTAAAAAAAACAATTCAGGAAGTTACAAGACAAAACGTTCAACTGGAAATCATTAATAAGCTTGTACGAAGCATTACTATTGATATGTCTTTTCAGGATATGATGAAAGAAGTTGTATCTAAACTGAGGGAGGTTATTCTTTTCGACCGTCTGGCTTTACTATCAATGGAAAGCAACGAATTACGGATTACTCACGTATTTCCGGATACGCTCACCGAATTGAAGTACGGAGAAAAAATTCCCCAGAAAGACTCGTTATACTGGGAGTCAATTTACAAAAATACTCCTATCTACCATCATGTCTCCTCAGAATGCAATCAATATTTTGAAGATACTATTTTACGTAATCTCAAGATTAAAACGGTTATGGTATTTCCGCTTATCATAAAAAAACAACCCATTGGTGTCTTATCGCTGGGCTGCAGGGATAAGGTCGACTTTCATCAGAATGATATCAATTTTTTGAGCCAGGTTGCGGATCATCTATCTATTTGTATTGATAATGCCTCCTTATATACGAAAATGGCTAACATGCGAACAGATCTGCAAAATATCTTCGATGCGGTTACCGATATGTTAATGCAAGTTGATCTACATTCAAGAATTGTCCATTTCAATCATGCTGTCCCGAAATTTTTCAATAAATCACCCGAACAGATCATGCTGCAAAAATGGAATGACCTGTTCTACAACGGAGAGACACCCCTGACTTCCAGTCCGCTTGAAGAAGTGCTTACAACAAACACAAGCATGACACACCGTATCCATTTGAAGAATGGAAAAATACTCGATGTTTTCTCCCACCCGAAATATAACGATGGAAAATTGTCAGGCATTATTTGTTATGTAAAAGATATTACAGCAAAACTTGCATTAGAACAGCAACTCATTCAGTCAGCCAAGCTTGCGGCTATCGGAGAAATGGCTGCCGGAGTTGCCCATGAAATAAACAGCCCACTTACAGCCATTCTAGGAAATACTCAGCTTCTTATGATGGAAGCTGATCCTAAAAGTGAGGAAACGGAGCTTCTATCGGATATTTACAACTGCGGTGTTCGAAGTAAAAAAATTATCCAAAACTTATTAACGTTCTCCAGGCAGGATCATTACGCATTCGAAGAAACATGCTTAAATACAACAGCAAAACAGGCTCTTAATATTGTCGGCTATCAGATTAACCGGAACAAAATCGCTATTCATCTTCATCTATCTAAAGCGCTCCCAACTATTTTTGCCAGTAAGCAGCATATCGAACAAATTATTATTAATTTTATACTAAATGCCAAAGACGCATTAGTCGGTATACCAAACGGCGAAATTCATATTGAAACAGGGACCGTCAGCCATGACATTCCACTGCTCTTGTATGAAAAAAATAAAAACATTGACACATACGCATATATAGCAGTACGTGATAATGGATGTGGCATTCCACCGGAAAATTTACCGCAAGTTTTCAATCCGTTTTTTACAACGAAAGATTCAACAAAAGGAACTGGACTTGGTCTCTCCGTCAGTCTGGGTATCGCCGATGCTCATAACGGCACCATTCTTATTGACAGCAAAATAAATGAAGGAAGTACATTTACTCTTTATATCCCTGTTGATGGAAAAGGAGGCGTACAATAATGGCTCATATTCTTGTCATCGACGATGAAGTAGAAGTTACCACGTTCTTTAAATATTTTTTGCAAAAGATGCAGCATACCGTCACAGTTGCTCATGACACACGTCAAATTAACGATGTAATTGAGAATGATGTTTTCGATTTGGCCATCGTTGACCTCAAGCTGCCTGATACGGACGGACTCGCTATCTTGAAAAACATTAAAAAGGTTCAGCCGTCTACACAGGTAATTATTATGACGGGGTACAGCACAGTAAAAACAGCGGTTGATGCGATTCATATGGGGGCATACGACTATATCGAAAAACCTTTTGATGACATTCTTAAACTTAAACAAATTATTGAGCAAGCGTTGCACAGTCAAAGCCTGCAGACAGACGAACTCGATATGATTTCTGAAGAGACCGGTTTTATCATAGGAGCAAACCAGGAGATGAGGCGGATTATTGAAATCGCCAAAAAGGTTGCTCCAAAAAACATTTCCATTCTTATTAACGGAGAAACAGGAACAGGAAAAGAAGTATTCGCCCGCTTTATACACCATATAAGCAGCCGAAACAATCATCCTTTTATTGCGGTAAACTGTGGAGCGATTGCTGAATCCCTACTCGAATCTGAATTATTTGGCCATGAGAAAGGCTCTTTCACCGGCGCAAGCCAGGTGCGCAAAGGGGTGTTTGAAATCGCCAATCAGGGAACGTTGTTTCTCGATGAGATTGGTGAGGCAAGTTTGCAAACCCAAGTCAAGCTGCTCCGCGTTCTTGAACTACAAGAATTTATGAGGGTGGGCGGGGAGAAAACAATTAAAACAAATACAAGAATTTTATCCGCTACAAACGTAGATCTTGAAACAGCTGTACAAAAAAAGGAATTTCGTTCCGATCTTTTGTATCGGCTTGAAGGCGTGAAACTATGCCTTCCCCCTTTACGGGAAAGAAGAGAAGATATCCCTTTGCTCATTCAACATTTTACAAAACGGATGCAAAAAACGTCGACTTTCTCTCCTGTT
This sequence comes from Aneurinibacillus danicus, assembly GCF_007991215.1. GTDB lineage: Bacteria > Bacillota > Bacilli > Aneurinibacillales > Aneurinibacillaceae > Aneurinibacillus > Aneurinibacillus danicus. Next base: position 47,148 of record NZ_BJXX01000047.1, on the reverse strand, counting down.
TTTTCGCCTAAAGCTATAGAAGTGTTGCAAAATTACCAGTGGCCAGGAAATATCAGGGAGCTGCATAACGTCATTATGCACACATTGGCTCTGGCTGATAAAGATAGCCGGGAGATCGATATTAAGCATCTTCCTGAAAAAATCCTCGATTCCGTTATAAAAAGACACGTTCCTGCTTCGGCAGATGTTTCATTCGAAGAAAAGTCTTTACATACAAACAACGTAACACCTCTTCGAAAAAAAAGCTGTACAGATGATTTTTCTGCTCTTGCAGATGAATTTTGCAGCGAGTTATTAAAAAAAATTGAAGTGGAAAATGGATTTGATCTGCCAAACTTATTAGCGTTGATTCGTGATATAGAGACAAAAGTAGGACATGAAGTAATCAAAAAAGCGCTGAGACAAACAATGGGAAACCGGAAAGAAGCAGGAAGACTATTAAAAATCAATCCGAGAACACTACGATATTTATTGAACGAAAAGGGAAAATCTGTTCCGTTAGGCGAATAATGTTCTTTTTGTGCCAAAATTCCGTAAAAAAGTGCCGATATATAGTTAACCATCAGGCAATAACTGCGTATGATTCCCTGCTATTCAATGAAAGAAATCTGGCATGTATTTTGAATATACAAAATTATGAGCAATTCATTTCTAAATAGAGGAGGTTTTTTTGTTATGATCGTCGCACAACCAAATCAGGCTGAATCAAAAGTAAAATTCAAAAACAGGTACGATAACTTTATTGGGGGAAAATGGGTTGCCCCCATCAAAGGACAATACTTTGAAAATATTACTCCGGTAACCGGAAAGCCATTCTGTGAAATTGCCCGCTCCACAGAAGACGATATCGAACTGGCACTTGACGCAGCACATGCGGCAAAAGACGCCTGGGGCCGGACTTCAGCTGCTGAACGTTCGCTTATTTTAAACAAAATTGCTGATCGAATCGAAGAAAATCTTGAAATGCTGGCTGTTGCGGAAACATGGGATAACGGCAAGCCACTGCGTGAAACGATGGCCGCTGATCTTCCGCTTGCGATTGACCATTTCCGTTATTTTGCTGGTGTTCTGCGTGCTGAAGAAGGAACAATCAGCGAAATCGATGAGCACACAATTGCTTATCATTTCAATGAGCCGCTTGGCGTTGTTGGACAAATTATCCCATGGAACTTCCCGCTTTTGATGGCATGTTGGAAACTGGCCCCTGCTCTTGCAGCCGGAAATTGTGTGGTGCTCAAACCTGCGGAACAAACACCTGCTTCCATTATGGTTCTTGTTGAACTGATAGAAGATTTACTGCCGCCAGGCGTACTTAATATTGTAAACGGTTTCGGATTGGAAGCAGGCAAACCGCTTGCTTCGAACCCGCGTATTGCAAAAATCGCATTTACGGGTGAAACGACAACGGGCCGTCTGATTATGCAGTATGCTTCGCAAAATCTGATTCCGGTTACGCTTGAACTTGGCGGAAAATCCCCGAACATTTTCTTTGCCGATGTACTTGCGCAGGATGATGCGTTCTTTGACAAAGCAATTGAAGGATTCGTGATGTTCGCCCTCAATCAAGGAGAAGTATGTACATGTCCGTCACGTGCCTTAATCCAGGAATCCATTTACGATGAATTTATGGAAAGGGCACTGGCACGCGTGAAGCAGATTAAGCAGGGGAATCCGCTTGACACAGACACAATGATCGGTGCACAGGCATCAATGGAACAGGTCGAAAAAATTATGTCCTACATTGACATCGGCCTTCAAGAAGGCGCAGAATGCCTGGTTGGCGGAGGCAGAACGGATCTTGGAGGCGATCTTGCAGGTGGCTACTATATCCAACCGACCGTTTTTAAAGGAAACAACAGCATGCGTATCTTCCAGGAAGAAATTTTCGGACCCGTTGTTGCAGTTACAACATTTAAAGACGAGACAGAAGCACTGCATATTGCCAATGATACCCTCTACGGACTGGGTGCTGGCGTATGGACGCGTGATATTAGCAGAGCATACCGCATGGGTAGAGCGATTAAAGCGGGACGCGTATGGACAAACTGCTATCACGCATATCCGGCACACGCCGCTTTCGGTGGATACAAACAGTCTGGTATTGGTCGAGAAACACATAAGATGATGTTGAACCACTATCAGCAAACGAAAAATCTTCTGGTAAGCTACAGCCCGAACGCTTTAGGTTTCTTCTAAAAGCAAGACTGCTGCCTCTCCAGCATGGCAGCAGTCTTGTTCTGCAAAAGTCAAGAAAGAAGAACTACGATTCAAGGGGGCCATGTACTTTGCTACCTTTCTCCGGAGCAACATGGTGTGATATAAAGCAGTATGTACAGAAAAAAAGCAGCTGTATCCTAACAGTTGGCAGCTACGAGCAGCATGGACAGCATCTCCCGCTAGCAACAGACATATTAATTCCTCTGTCGCTTGCAAAAGAACTAAAGAGAAGGACAGATACGGTTTGCTTTCCTCCTGTCTCTGTTGGTCTGTCGGATTGTCATTTATTTTTTCCAGGTACGTTAAGTTTAAGAGCGGACACCTTTTATTGCCTGTTAACCGATATTCTATTGTCTATTTATTCCCACGGATTTACCCACTGCCTGATTATCAACGGCCATGGAGGAAACACACCTGTTATTCAGGATGTGATTGCACATCTTTCCTCTGCCTCGCCAGCATGCAAAACATCCCTGTTTGAATGGTGGAACGACAAAAACGTTCAGGCATATATGTCAGAGGTCTGGAACGAACAAGAGTATCATGCGTCCGCTCCTGAAACATCGCTTATGCTGTATCTTCATCCCGAGCTTGTTGATATGGCTAAAGCTTCAGGACATCCTGTAAATCAATCTACATTGACACCCGATGCCAGACAGTTTTATGAATGGTATCCTTCAGGATCTGCAGGAATTCACCCGCACCTTGCTTCTGCTGTTCACGGCGAAAAAATCTATCGGTATTCGATTTCGGCCTGTCTTCGTCTTCTGCCCTCGGTGTAAAATACAAAGAAAGACGAGTGCGTTGTTTGCACTCGTCTTTCTTACTTCCTTGCAGCCAGACGCTCCTGCGCCATCTTCTCATACTCATTGGATATCGTAACGGAATTTCTGAAGATCGCCATACCGAAATCAGATTCTGATTCTGGCTCTCCTTCCTGTTCCCAGTCAATATTTCTTCCTCCGCGGTACATATTACGGATTAGCTTTTCCACTACGCGGCTTAAATCTTCCACGTTTTTTACTACTTCGATAGCATCTACATGCTCTCCATATTCTTTAATTACACAATCTCCAAGATCCCAGTTCCCTTTTCTTTCAGGTGTTAACCACATCGTAAACACCGATTTTTCTTTAACTTCTTCCAATACCCAGGCGTTTGACTGGTTGTAATTATTTCGTGCATCACCCAAGAATATTACAGCAGGCTGTCCTTTCATACTATCAATAAAATTCTTCTGGAAAGTTAGCAGCGCATGACCATAATCGCTATTTTCATCTACATCCACTACTTCTCCGAGGGAAATCTTGTTCATCGATTGGTGAACATCATATTTATTCAGAAGTTCCGTAACTTCGATCAGCTCTTTAACAAAAACAAAGCTGCGAACGGACAATATTGTATTTTGCAGGCTGTGCATTAGATGAAGCAAAAAACGTGAGGCATAACTGACAGAATAGCTTACATCGCATAATACAACAATACGCGGTTTTTCTTTATTCCTTTTCTTAAAATGCGGCTCAAAAGGAATCATGCCAAAGCGGCTGTTTCTCCGCAATGTCTTTGTAACATGCAGCTTTCCGTCATTTTTCTTCTTTCTCAATTTTTTAATATCTTTCTTTAAACGATTGACCATTTGAATGACCATTTCATCCATTTTGGAAATTTCTTCTTCTGTGTACTCATTAAAATTTTTTCGCTTCCACTGTTCCATTTGTTCTTCATCAACAAAGTACTTTAATTCTCCTGTTGAATAGGTACCTTCCGGATTCGGTGACTGTAAGCGCTCTCCCAAATGCAGATTCGTACTAAGACCAATTCCACTGCCAACCCCAAGTTCCTGTTCAATCAGTTCCAGATCATCCAGACTGACTTCCACATCTTCAAGTTCCTCTGTCTGAATCATAATTTTAAAACCGGAATGCTCTCCACCCTCAGGCTGTTTCTCTCCTTCTGCCAGATGTTTCATTGCGATCGCTGCTTCCCTGACCGCTTCAGAAGGCAATTCCGGCTGTGCCTCTACTATGTTCCATAGAACTTTAAAATACTGGTCAAACCATGTATCAAATGTATCTAAATCTTTTTCATTTTTAATAAGCGTCATCTGCAGTACTGATTTGCATGCCTGTCTGTCACTCAGCCCCACATAATAAAGACCTTTTAAAGCATCCATATTCTCATCAGGGGATACACGAACTCCCCTTCGCCTCAGGCCGTTAATGAATTGTGTTAGAATCCCCTTCATCGTATCAACCCCGATTTTAAATATGAACTGTCTGTATCAACTCATCAACTTTACCATAATCCGAGTGATGCTTAATAAGGGAGCCCATCGTATCTTTAATAACAGACGGATTTATTTCTTTTACTTTTAATAGAGCAAGTGTTTGTGCCCAATCAATTGATTCACTGACACTTGGAGATTTCCGTAAACCAAGCTCTCTTACTTTCTTAAGGAACTCTACAATCTGTCCTGTTAATTCTCTTGAGATTTCCGGCACCTGCTCCTGAATAATCTGGATTTCCCGTTCTGCGCTCGGATAGCCGATATGTAAAAACAGGCAGCGTCTGCGCAGTGCATCAGAAAGCATTCTTGTATTATTGCTTGTCAAAACAACAAGCGGTTTATGCTTCGCGGATACTTGCCCCAATTCCGGAATGGTCACCTGAAAATCGCTTAAGCTTTCTAACAGCAGCGCTTCGAACTCATCATCTGCCCGGTCAATTTCATCAATAAGTAAAACAGACGGTTTATCGGACATAAAGCTGCGTAAAATAGGACGCCTGAGCAAAAAATGTTCTGAGAAAAAAATATCTTCTTCCTTACTCATTTTTTCAACCGCCTGTGAAAGCGTAGATACTCCATCAAGATACTGGTCGAGTGTTCCTCTTAACAACTGGGTATACAGCATTTGTTTGCCGTACTCCCAATCGTATAACGCCTTGCTTTCATCAATCCCTTCATAGCACTGCAGGCGTATAAGTTCACAGTCCATAATGCTGGCCAGCGCTTTTGCAAGCGATGTTTTCCCTACTCCCGGCGGACCTTCGATAAGGATAGGCTTATTCAGTTTGTAGCTTACATAAACCGCTGTAGCAATTTCCGTATCACATATATAATGAGCAGAACGAAGCTGCAAAGTTACGTCTTCGATGGATTGAAACATGTATTTCATTCCTCCCTCTTTTTTTGAGAAAAACAGGAAAATGATAAGAAAGAAAAACTAAGATGTAGAGAAGAAAAAGGGGGCACGAACTCCCCCTCCCCCTTTTCTGGCTGTATGCTCTTACGCCAGTACTTCTGCTTCTACTTCTACCGCAGGGTCCATACACTCTCTAAAGATCTGCTGAATTGCATCTGTCGTTACGATCCTTGGATTGCCTCCTGTGCAGACATCGTTAAATACAACTTCCGAGAAGCGCGGCAGATGGTGTTCTTGCAGTCCAAGTGAGCTGAAGTTTTCCGTAATGCCGATTTCTTTACGCAGAGTATCAAGCGCTTCAACTGCGCTCTCAGCTGCCTGCATAACCGTCATGCCTGTTGTGTCAACCCCCATCGCACGGGCGATATCAGCATAACGTTCCGGACATGCAACCATGTTATAACGGGCTACCGGAACCATCGCAATCGCGTTACACTGACCGTGCGGTGAATCAAACAAAGCGCCAAGGCAGTGTGCAATGGAGTGCGTGATTCCAAGACCTGCACTGTTGAAAGCCATACCTGCCGTATATTGAGCCCATGCTTGTTTTTCACGCGCTTCTGCATTGTCCGGGTTCGCATATGCCTGGCGAAGTCCTTCGTTAATTAACTTAATCGCATGAATAGCCAGACCCTGTGATGTAATAACCCCAAGACGGGATACATACGCTTCTACCGCGTGTGTTAATGCGTCCATTCCTGTCCATGCTGTCAATTTCGGCGGCATCGTTCTCATCAATGCCGGGTCAACAATTGCACGGGAAGTAATAATGGTCGGGTCGAAAATAACCATTTTATATAATTTCTCAGTATCTGTAATAACAGAAGCCCAGCTTGTTTCCGAGCCGGTTCCCGCTGTTGTAGTAATCGCAAGCTGCGGGATAAGTATCGGCTTCTGACATGTATTCATTCCGTTAAACTCACGAATTGACTGTCCGTCATGCGCTTCAACGATACGAACTGCTTTCGCGCAGTCATGAGAAGAGCCGCCCCCGACCGAAATAATGCCATCACACTGCGCCTGTTTATACAATTTGTGAGCTGCATGTACTTCATGATCTTTCGGGTTCGATGTTACGCCATCATACACTGTGACTTCAATTCCTACATGCTTTAAAACACCGGTAATTTCATCAATGATTCCTGTACCGCGCAGTCCAGATGTAACAATGAGGGCATGTTTAATGCCTAGTTTTTTCGCTTCTTCACCGGCCATCCGGTAAGCACCCCAACCGATCAGTGCTCCAGGGGTAGGATGATACATCTTCAACGGGAATTCAGTGTGGTTAACATTAAATGACATAACAATTCTCCTCCTTATAAATTTTTATAAAATCAAAGGGCCTTGCTGGATAATATAGAGGGGCATCACCTCCTTTCATAGAAAAATTGCTAGATAATTGTAATCTGATGAAAAAGCGGAGTTAGATTACGCTCTTTGCAGCATCCCCGTAGAACCCCGCACTGATAGGCCAGCATCTCAACAATGTAAATCAATATAAATACAGGAAATGAAAGTTCCGGCTTTTTGGTAACGTATTCAAAATAGGCCGATAATACATAAACAACAGCCCAGAAAACAAACATCAACGGAAAAATGATACTCAGCGCTAACAGAAACAGAGAATAATAACGTGAAAGTACAGCCGTAAAATGTCCTGCAAACGCAAGGTGCGAACGCCAGAGAGAACGCGCGATTTTATCTGCCGGAAGCGTAAATCCAAGCGCTTTTATTCTTGATTTTTTTACTAGCATTTCGCATACAAAGCTGCATAAAAGGAGAACCAAACAAAAAGTGAAAATGGTTAAAAAGGAATGAATCGAATTGTGATAATTCAAAAAATTATATAGAAATATTCCTGACAGAAGTATGCTGCCATTTATCATGTTCCATGAACTTATGAACATCTTTTTCCGATTAAATGAAAAGTTCTTTTCCAGCAATGCTTCAGAAGCTGCATACTGCGCCCGTCGTACTATAAATTCAGACATTCGATTACGGTGACGATGCAGAATCCTCCCTTCCGGTATGTACCAGCCTTTGTTTCCCTGCTGTAACACACGCCATATGAGGTCCACATCTTCCCCTACACGCATTTCTTCTTTAAAACCGCCGACTTGTAAAAAGGCGCTTCGCCTGATAAATACATTACATGTAGGAATATACGGAATCAGTTTTCCGGGACCGATCTCCCCGCCTCGCTCTCCCATATGCAGCGGCGAACGAACCTCCTCATAACGATCCAGCGCTTTTTTCGAGCTATAGGAATCAACCCCGCCTCCTACAATAGCTATGTTCTCATCTACAAACGGCTGCGTGAGAAGCCGCAGCCAATTATGACTTACTACACAATCGCTGTCTGTAAAAGCGATCACTTCTCCTTTCGCCTCCCTAACACCGATATTCCGGCAGCATGATTGCCCTACATTTTGCTCCATTTCAATCAGGCGAACATCATATTCCTTAATCGCTTCCTTCGTTTCATTGTCTGTAGAAAAGTCATCGATCACAATAATTTCGAAGCGATCACGGGGATAATGGCAGCATAAAACCGATTCAATGCACCTTCTTATATCAGCGGGTCTATTGCGTACAGGAATTACGATGGATACAAACGGAGTGTATTCTTCAATGCTATCTCCTGTATAAATACGGCTAAGTATCCCTCTTTTGGCGAACGAATCAAGAAACTGAACAATTTTTCCCTTTTCAATACCTGGATATTTTTCAATGATTTCATCCAATGTAAGAGAATTTGCGCAATCATACAGCAATCGGTAAGCAGTATCATTTATCCGTATAACACCAAGGGGATGATCTGATAAAAGCACACCGCCCCGCTCATCTTTCATCAGATTCATTCCCGTATGCAAACGATAGCTCCAGGAATATTTCATATCTTTTCCTCCACCTGTATCAAACAAAGCCTTTTCCCTTTAAAAATTGAAATGCTTCTTCCGCCAATTTCTCAGCATCTCCCTCAATCATCATTCCTTTTTTCTGCTCCAGCCCCCCCGACACAATCGCACGAATACGATCAAGTGGATCAAGATTGGAATCCGGGGTAAAAATGGCTTGTGGAACCGGACTAGGAGGAGTAATGCTAACAAGGCGAGTCCGTACGTTCCAGCTTGATATTTCATCTTCTGCTATTCCTAATTCATGCAGGGGAATCTCTTCTATTTGATAGGCAAGCGCTTCCACATAGTGGTTGAGCGACGCATATGGCATTCCGCTGCTTTCCATACCTACCGAAATAACAGCCGGGATTTGCACCTTTATTTTTTCCCTCGCTCCTTTTTCCAGACGACGAAAGGCGATGAGATGATTGCCTGTGTATTTAATGTCGGCCGCTACCCCGGTTACCTGCGGCATGTCCAGCATTTCGGCAACGAAAGCAGGCAGTTGCCTGTTTCCTGTATCACCGGAGCAGCTTCCAAAAAATACAACAGCAGGGTTTATCTCCTGGAGAAATGAGGAAAGAACGAGCGCTTTTCCATGTGTATCAGTCATCTCCAGATTCTCATGCCAAATCCGGCAGACACGCTCCGCTCCTAGCGCTTTTACTTCCTTCAAATAATAATCCGCGTCTTCCGGTGCGATCATAATAACCGTCAGAAATGCATCGTATTTGTTTTTAAAGCGGAGTGCCATTTCCAGCGCAGCTATGCTTCCCGGATCCATTCTATTTATAATAAAATCTTCGTCCAGCATTCCGGTGGCCGCATTAACAACTTCTGGCACATCCATATCTGGTATGAGCTTTAGGCATACCGCGATTTGCATACGTATTCTCCTTTCACAATAGACGGTAAAGCACACCAAACCCGCCCGGCGGATACGTCCAGGTTACCGCTCCCTGATCACACATCACATCACACGTTCCACACTCTACACACCCATCGTAGGCGAATTTTACTTTGCCATCGATTACCCGGTAGCAGGTTGCGGGACAGCCGTATACACATGCTTCATGCGGACATACCTCACATTTAGAGCTATCAACAACAATATGGGCTGTACGATGTATACGTGTCCGGACAAGTGAAAGCTTATTATCTACATCAGACCAGGTTACTTTCATATGCTTTCCCTCCTACCATAATAAACCTCTTCCACCGCTCCATCCGTCTTTTACTATATCCAAGAGACTGACTTTTGAGCCGAATTGACTTTTTGCCATTTTCATGATTTTCTGGCGCGGCTGTCCGTCTGAAGTAAATAGTTTTTCCATGAGCTCTGTAACGCCGGCTGCATACGTATCATGAATTCTTGGATTTTGCACAAAAGAAGAAGCATGTCTGAATTCCTTCAAATCTCGCAGCACAAAGCTTTCTTCTAACAGGGTTTTATAGCAGCTAAGCTGTCCTGCTGAATAATTTTCTGCCCGCAAAGCACGCAAAGCCGCTTTCGCTGCCGCAATCCCGCCGGCCATAGCATAATTCATTCCTTCTAAAGCAAGCCCTGTTGCAAAAACCATTCCTGCCGCATCGCCCACTACCAGCATTCCATCTGTATATAATTCAGGCATCATATTAAATCCGGCTTCCGGAATAAGGTGTCCGCCGTATTCAACAGGAACGCCATCCCGAATCATTTCTTTTACAGTAGGATGATTTTTAAAATCTTCCAACACTTGAACGACCTGTATTTTTTTCTCTTTTAATGCAGCAAGTTCTGCGACAACGCCGATAGAAATCGTATTTTTGTTTGTATAAAGAAAGCCGCCACCTTTAACCGGTATTCCCCCGACAAACTCATTGGCCATCCCCTCCTGGTGTCCGAGCTTAAAACGTTCCTCTATTACCTCTGAAGGTAATTTGAGCACTTCTTTTACACCGACAACGAGATGATGCAAAGAGAAATCTTTACGCAGCCCTGCCTGCCTTGCCAGAAACGAATTGACACCATCGGCTGCAATGACGATGTTTGCATATAAATCCCCATGCTCACGTCTTGTTCTCACACCGGCAACTTTTTTTCCTTCATACAGAAGACTGTCTACCGTTGTGGCAGGAATCAACGTTGCTCCTTGTTCCACTGCTTTTTGGGCAAACCAGTTATCGAATTTAGGACGGAGAATCGTAAATCCGTTATAGGGGGGCTGTGCATATCTACGGCTATTTAATTCAATTGCGACAGAAGCCCGTGAAGACATGAGTGTCAGGAGGCGTTTTGTTACAACTCTTTCAATTGGAGCTTCCTCCCAGAAATTTGGAATTAATTCATGCAGAACACGCCCATAAAAAGCTCCTCCGAACATATTTTTTGAGCCGGGGAATTCCCCTCTCTCAACGATAGCTACATCCACTCCTGCCCGTGCCAGCTGGAATGCGGCAGCTACACCTGCCGGACCCGCGCCTACAACAATCACATCAAATTTATTAGTACTCACCTGATTTCCGCCACCTCTCTTTGCTGTGCCACTGTTTTCTGTTCTTCTTTATACTTTTGGATTTTTTGTATTAATAACGGAATCACTTCATGCATATCGCCTACAAGACCTATATCAGATAATCCAAAAATGGCGGCTGACTTATCATAGTTTATCGCTATAATCGTTCCCGAATCCTTTATTCCCATCGTGTGATGAATCGCTCCCGAAATGCCGCATGCAATGTATAATTTTGGTGCAACGACTTTGCCTGTTTGACCGATTTGCCGCTCGAACGGTACCCACCCCTCATCGGTTGCGACACGCGATGCACCTACCGAGGCTCCCAGCGCATATGCAAGTTCATGAATGAGCATAAACCCTTCTTTGCTTTTCGCCCCGCGACCTCCAGCTACAATCATACCGGCTTCAGAAAGATCAACTGAGCTTGCCTCCGCTTCGATAACACCCAGTACCTGTGTCCGTATATCCGAGGAATTAAGACGGATCGGAACATTGTATACTGGTACTTCCTCTTCACATTGTTTAGGAAGTGCCGGTGGAAAAACTTTCGGTAATACCGTTGCAAGCTGTGTTCTACCTGTGTGAGAGTCAAACGTGCAATGAGCCTTTCGATTGTATATGAACTTTGTCATTAACAATACATCGTCGCTGCCCCAGGTGAATTTTACGCAATCCGTTACGACTCCAGTTTTCATACGTGCTGCTAGTCTAGGCGCCAAATCCCGGCAATTGGTTGTCGAAGGCATGAACAGCAGAAGCGGACGATACATAGTAAGGACACTCTCCAGCGCTGCAACATACGCATCTGTCGTATAGGTAGCGAGCAAGCTGTGTTCTACGCTATAGATTGTCACTACACCATAACGCTTGATATCCTCATAAACTTCTTTCACCTTCTTCCCCATTACAAGGGCATGTACTGTTTTTCCTTTTATACGTGCTAAACGATGGGCTTCATACAGGATCTCTTTACAATTTTCGATCATCTCTCCATCCTGGTATTCAATGAAAACCCATATCTCATCTCTCACGAAGACTCCTCCTTAAATGGCTCTTCCTATTCGATGCCCGTCCAGAACGGCCTGCTCTACTCTTCTTGGCGCAAGACAATCGCCGATTCTATACAATTCCTTTACTTTTCCTTTCAGCGCAAAATACAAATCACTGTCGGGCATTCCCATCGTCGCATACACAACAGAATCTGCTTCAATTTGCCATTCTGCTCCTGAATAATGATTAAACACTGTAATTTTTTTGCCCACGTCTTTTACAACAACATTAGATGTAATCGTAATTCCTTTGCTCAGTACCCTGTCATACCACAGAGGAAGGTCCTGCGTCGGACCGAGATCAGCACCCGCATACAATGCCGCTGTCAACAATTCAACTTCATGTCCGTTATCAATCAGGAACTCCGCTACGCTCGTTGCTGGCTGTCCGCCTGTAAAATCTACGAGTACGACCTTTTTACCAAGCGTCAATCTGTTGTGCAGAACATCTCGCGTATCACCTAAAGGAATGGCGTCTTCGCTTACAGCAAACGGCGGGTATCCTTTCTTGCCTCCTGTCGCAATTACAACTGTATCAGGGTTTTCTCGCATGACCAGATCAGCTGTAACATCTACGCCAAGCTTAATCCTAACGTCTAGTTTCTCTAATTGGTTCAACTGGTTGCGGATATGATCACCAAATTCAGCGCGATTCGGTATTTTTGTAAACAAGCCTACAGTACCGCCAAGCGTCTGTTCTCTTTCATAAATTGTGACGTCATGACCTCTCTCCGCTGCGATTTTTGCCGCTTCCAGTCCTGCAGGGCCACCGCCGACCACCATAACTCGTTTTCGAGTAGAACAGGGTTGTAATGTGTCAATTCCATACTGCTTTTCATTTCCCGCACCGGGATTTTGAATACAGCTCAGGAACCGATTTAGCCCCATACGCCCTACACAGTATTGATTGCAGGCAATACATTTACGGATATCATTCAACCGCCCCTGCTGGGCTTTTATTGTAAATTCAGGATCACAAATTTGGCCTCTGACAACACCGATCATATCGGCATGTCCCTCTGCCAACAGCTGCTCTGCCTGCACCGGGTCATTGATACGCCCGGCCGTAAAGACGGGAATGTTTACAACCTTGCGGATAGCGGAAGCCATATACGTTGCGTATCCGAGGGGAACGTGCATCGAACCTTCTACCATAAACAGATTATGGAAGTTTCCGATACTCGTATTGATATAATCTATTTTTCCTGTTTCTTCTAGCTTCCTGGCAATTTCTAGTGTCTGCTCTAATGTGATTCCACCAGGAATTAACTCATCGCCGCATAGCCGGATTCCCAAAGTAAAATCTCTACCGACAGCTTCACGGATCGCATCAATAAGTTCAATTACATAACGCATCCGGTTCTCCAGCGAACCCCCATACTCGTCGTTTCGTTTATTGGTAGCCGGGGATAAAAATTGCCGAATAAGCGAACTGTGCGATGCCTGAAGTTCCGCGCCGTCAAAACCGCCTTCCCTGACATGCCTTGCTACAATCGCGTATCCTTCCACAACCTGACGGATATCTTCCTTTTCCATTTGCTTCGGAATTTCCCGGAAAATAGGATCTGGTATTGCTGAAGGCCCCCATACGGCCATTCGAGAGTATGTGCTGTTCCCCTGACTGCCATTATGATTAATCTGGGCGAAGATTTTGGTTCCATAGACATGAACAGAGTCAGTTAGCTTTTTATAGCCATGGATAACGCGGCGATCGAACGCATCGATCAACTTCTCATACGCTCTGTCTGTCGGATGAACGGATTGCTCCTCCGTAATAATGAGACCTGCGCCGCCCTTCGCCCGCTCCGTATAGTAGGCAATATGCTTGTCAGTGACTACGCCTCCCGCTCCGTTGTTTGTCATATGAGCCGAGAATACAACACGGTTTTTCACAGTTACACTTCCAATTTTTAAAGGGGAAAATAAATAGTTATAATCGTTCATTACACTCTTCTCCCTACCTGGTTTCCTTCAACAATTGCCATCCCGATGCCACGGGGCGCTACACAATCCCCGACCCGGAACACCTGCCGAACGCTGTCTTTTATTTCATAGTACAAGCTCTCCTGCGGCAGCTCAGGCAAGCAGAAAATAACGGTATCAATCTCACGCAATACACTTTCTACCTTGCTGAATCTCTCAAAAATATGTACATCCCTCTCTGTAATTTTTTTAATTCGTGAACGAGGAATCATCGTAACACCTAACGAGTACACCCGCTGGTTCCACAGTGAAATATCCAATGTTTGTGCCAAGCTAACACCAACGAACAGTTCACTGGTGATAGCGGTTACATTTTTGCCTTCTCTTGCTATCTTTTCGATAAGCGTGGTCGACTGATAGCTCCCCACCTCGTCTACGATAACTACATTGTCTCCGATATCCGCCCCATTCCAGGCATCAAAGCCCGTAATAACATGGGGTAAGCTTCCTCCCTCGTATTCATGGGGCAGCCGGTGGACTGACCCTGTTGCAAGAATTACCGTATCAGCAGCAGCTGATACCACCTGCTTTTTATCTACATACGTATTTAGATATATATCTACACCGAGATGCCTTAGCTCATTTTCCAAATACCGAACAACTCCGGCTATCTCTTCACGTCCCGGCCCCTTCATTGCTGTATTTACCTGGCCACCAAGCTTGCCTGCTCCATCGTATACACTGACATGGTGACCGCGAATAGCCGCAATACGGGCCGCTTCCAATCCGGCAGGACCACCACCAATCACCATTACTTTTTTCTTGTTCCGCGAAGGCTTTATTACACTGGCGCCAAGCTCCTTCTCGTATCCAGCGGCCGCATTGTGAATACAGCTTACTTTCCTGTTCAGGCTCCCATATACGCTGCACTCCTGATTGCATCCAATACAGGGACGGATACGGCCTATCTGATTATCTTTATATTTCGTTACCAAAGCAGGATCAGCAATTTGCGCCCGCGTCATTTCTACAAAATCCATTTTCCTGTCTTCTAAGAAGGACTCAGCCTGCTCCGGATGTACAATACGCCCGCCTCCCATTACAGGCAGATTAGAAACCGCTTTTATACGGGCTGTATAATCTGCCGCAAATCCCTGTGAGACATACATAGAAGGTCTTGTCATATGTGTAGAATAGATGCTTCCTACACTTGTGCTAAAGAAATCGAGCATTCCATCGACCGTAAGAAGGTGAACGATTTCCTCCGCCTCCTCCGGAGTAATCCCTGCCCAGGGTGCATATTCGTCTACAGTAACCCGCAGCCCAATTGGAAAGTCACGTCCTACTTCTTTTCGGATAGCAGCGATAATCTCTCTAACAAACCGCAAACGATTTTCCAGCGTTCCCCCGTATTCATCCTGCCGATGATTCGTTAGTCCTGACATAAACTGACGAATCAATGAACGCTGCCCGCCATTTAATTCGATGCCGTCAACGCCCGCCTCCTTAACATGCCGGGAAGAGGTAACAAATCCCCGTACTACCGCCTGAATATCTTCCTGCTCCATAATCTTCGGTACTTCCGCATCTGTCTGAAATCCGGAAGGTGACCATAGTTCCCGCTGGCTCAGGCTGCTGTCTGCCTGGCTCCCGCTGTGACCTAACTGTGCAAATATCTTTGTACCATACTTATGAACAGCATCAGTGAGCTGCCTGTATCCTTCCGTTACTTCCGGTTTATAAGCTAGAATGGCATATTCATAAGGAAAGTCAGACTCGTGCACATATCCTTCTTCTACAATGATAAGACCGGCTCCGCCTCTGGCTCTTTCTTCGTAATAATGCAGATGCCTTTCCCCCGGTATATTTTTCTCGGCAAAGTTTGTCGGATGCGCCCCAAAAACTACACGGTTAGGTATCTCTATGGAACCTATAGTTAAGGGAGCGAGCAATTGTTTTTGCTTTGTTATACTCACAGTTCCCCCGCCTCGCAATACGTTAATTTACCTTTATACCGTTACCTCTTTTCTTTTTGTCTTCCTGTAAGAAATCAGACATTCCGGGTCTTTTTCAAACAAATCGCCTGTTAAATGGTAGCTCACCGCATGGCATCCACCACCGCAATCGTTGTAACTTGGACAGCCCAAACATGCTTTAACCCTTGTCGTGCGGAATTTTTCAAATAAAGGAGTATCAATCCACATTTGCGAAAGCGGCTTCTCGCGAATGTTTCCTACCATACAATCATCATTGATGAGAAATGCGCATGGATATACATTGCCTGTTGGTGTAATACAACATGTGGCCCGTGATGCACCGCAAACGTTCAGTCCGGGAATCGGTTCTCCTAAAGCGGAAAGAATAAAATAAGAGTCGCCTGTCGTTACATCAGGATGAGCTTTTACCCATTGGTACAGCTGTATATTTTGTTCCGGCGTTAAATGCAGGTAATGATAGCTGTCTATCCCTCGGCCGGACGGACGAAGACGTGCTACGCGAAATTTTGCTCCGTGTCCTCTTACAATTTGATATAAATCCTCGATCTGATCAAAATTGCTGCGTGTGGCTACCATGTTTACCGAAAGTTCGATGTTTTCCTTGCTTAGTAATTCAACCGCCCGCAGTGCGCCGGCAAAACTTCCTTTTCCCCGTATACTGTCATTGACTTCTTCTGTTGCCCCGTCAATGCTAACCTGGACACGGACATGCGGGATAGCGGCAATCCTCTTAGCCATTTTCTCTGTTATAAGCGTACCGTTTGTGCTGAATTGTACGGGTAGCCCTTTTTCCCCCGCGTATTCTACTAACTCAAGAAAATCTGGACGCATCAGAGGTTCTCCTCCTCCGATGTTTATATAACAGACGCCCATAGCGGCCAAATCATCGATCATTGCTTTTGCTTCTTCATATGTCAACTCATCCGGTTTCCGCTTTCCGGAAGCGGACAAGCAGTGTTCGCAACTTAAATTACAAGCAAACGTCACTTCCCATGTTACACAAATCGGAGCCGTCAGTCCTTCAAGCAGCCATTCATACTTCATGTATGACTCCTCCTTTATGAAGATCCGTTAAACTTTTCATGATAAATTCCATTGCGTTTCCTTTTATTTTCCCCGGAGCGATTTTTTCTGCCATTTCCTGAACAGAATATGTTCCGTCATTCTCTAAAAAACACATGATCAAATGTGAATGAATAAACTGAAGCTTGCCATCCTTGTGGTCGTAAACAAGTCCGCCAAATTTTTCTTTTCTCACTTTCACTTCGTCGCGCAAACGATATTTTGTTTGTTCATTCATATGCCGTATTCTCCTTTTCTTATCGCTGTGCCCATCCTCTATCCATATTCCAGACTGCTCCGGTCACCGACCGGGACGCATCGGAAGCGAGCCACATTACAAGCTCGGTCGTATCTTCCGGCTGAATGAGTCCGGGTAATAAGTGATAGCTGGCAAATAAAGTTTTCGCTTCATATACATCTGCCTCGATTTCAGGTGCCAGTCCAGCCAGCATGTCTGTGTCTACAGAGCCCGGACAAATACAATTAACCGTAATTCCATAAGGAGCAAGATCAATGGCTAAAGCTTTCGTTAGCCCTGCGACACCGTGTTTGGCGGCCGTATAATGAACTAAATTAGGGATGCCTTTCATCGCTGCGATCGACCCGACATTAATAATCCGGCCATAATGCTGGTTTTTCATCACAGGAATTACGGCTTTACAGCTATTCCATGTACCGGTTAAATTCACGCCGATCATCGCATCCCAATCAACGTCGTTAATTTCCCACGCAGGTTTGATATTGCACACTCCCGCATTGTTTACCAGAACATCAATTCGACCAAAACGCTTAATTCCTTGCTCTGCCAGCCTCGTAACAGACGTGCTATCACGTACATCGCAGCGTGCACTTACAACCTGTCCGTTTGTTTTATGTGTAATCTCTTCAAGACAAACAGAAAATTGTTCTTCTGTCCCCAGTGAATACGTTACCCCTTCTATATCTTCGCAAATATCACAGACAATAAGCTTGGCGCCGAGCTCGGCAAATTTCACCGCATGGTTTCTCCCCTGTCCTCTTGCCGCTCCAGTAATCATGACAACTTTATTTTCAAACGACTTCATATTTGTACCTCCTCCGTCACGATTACTGGACGGGTAGCCTTTGTTAAGAAAAGTAGATTAATAGACGCCACAGATACAATCAATGGTCATTTCCTCTACCATAAGTTCATCCAACACTTCCGGCTCATTCATCAACTCTTCAATTTCCAAGAGCGCTGCTTGAGGTGCCATACTATGTTCCCCCTCTCTTTGCTGATTTTTCGTACACCTATCAATATAGGCAAAACGCATGCCAATATTTTTCTTATCATTTTCTGTATATTCTTGTCGAAATTGATAGGCGTATACTTTTTTTTGGTATAAACAGGCGAAAATTTGGCACTTCATAGCATGTTTTCGCCCATAAAAAACAGCCGCCCTGGGTGAGGGGCGACTGCCGCGGGGATGGGTTGTCTATATAAATCACACTTGATATACCGACATTCTGGTAGTGGAGCGAGGTAGAAGGAAGAGAGCGAAGTCGGAAAGAAGAAAAGTAAAGATATGCGCTAGGGAAGCTAACAATTTGTTTTTCTCGCACGTTTAAATGGAGAAGCGGCCTTTTTATTTCGTTGTTAGCGAAACAGGCTTCAAAGGGACAATGGTGGAAATGGCTGCTTTGTAGAGAATATTTTGTTTGTTTTCAACCTGTATAGCAACCGTATATTGATCAAAGGAAGCGATAAGCCCCCGCATTTGTACACCATTTATTGTAAAAACAGTAACCGGGATTTTGTTGCTACGTAGTTGATTTAAGAAATAATCTTGAAGTTTTGCTTTTTCCAATGGATAACATTCCTCCCTCTATGTAGTAAAAACAGTGGTACGCTTCATTGCTCCTCTTCTACTATACCATTATACCATATACGTTGCCCTTCTCTTCTTTTCTAATTAGACAGCTTGATAACGGAAAAAATAATTTTTCAAAATTCGTCCTAATAAAGGACAAGGGCTTTGAGAAAAATATACAGGGAAAACATATGAACACAAGTTTATTACATGAATGGAGGAACGGATATGGAAAAGTGCTATTATTGTGAGCATTCACTGGAATATAATTTAGGCATTGTAGATGAATACGATACTTTAATCAATACAAGGTTATAAAAAAAATGATTCATAAGAAAAACTCGCGGGCGTTGCCGGTCTTTCCCTCCCTTAAGGTCCACACGAAAAAAGCAACGGTCGGCACACGCCTCGCAGGTTTTTCCTCAATTACTCATGGAGGGAAAGACCTTGTGCACTATTTATATTTGGAACGCTGCACAATAACATTTGCTTTCCGTTCCAGCGGTTGAATCACTGCCGACATATCAAGCTCAGCCAATCCTTGCTTTGTTGCCTCTTCAAAAGCTGTTTCTGCCGCTTGACCCGTACGTACTGACACGTTTGCTTGCAAGAGCATTTGATTGGCCAGGCGGACATCTTTGAGCAAATACTTCACCGCACCACCGGGGGCAAACTGCCGGTCAAGCACGAATCCTTCCATATGTCTGCGCAGCATACGGCTATCTCCGTAGCTGGCACGTAAGACATCATAAAGTTGCTCGGCGTCCAGGCCGAGTGCCGCTCCGGCCACCATTACTTCGCTGGCTGCCAAGGAATGAACAGCGACAAGATATTGATTCAACAGCTTGGCCACACTTCCCGATCCGCTTTCCCCTAAATACTGTATGTTCTCGCCGATGGTTTGCAGGAGAGGGTGCACCTGCGTAAATATGCGCTCCTCCCCTCCTACCATAATCGTCAACGTTCCCTTTTCGACTCCCTCTGGCCCCCCGCTCACCGGCGCATCAAGATAGTACACCTGGTGCTGCTGACCAAGCTTATGCATTCGTATGCTTGTATCCCGATCCACAGTTGTAAAGTCGATACAAATCGTTCCTTTTTTGGCATGGGCAAACACACCCTGTTCTCCTCCATATACCATCTCTACATCGTGAGGCATGGACAGACAGGTACATAAAACATCCGCTCTTCTTGCTACCTCAGCAATGCTTACACACGGTATAGCTCCTGCAGCCATGGCTGATGTCAGCTTCGATTCCGAACGATTGTAGACGTAGACTTCGTATCCTGAAGCTCTCATCTGCTTTACCATACGCGAGCCCATGACTCCTAACCCGATAAATCCAACGATCATTTCTCTTCCCCTTTCTGCCACTTCCAAAGCCAATGCAAACTGTCATCCGTGTCTCCAAAAGGGGTGTATTCACACCCAATGAATCCGTTGTATCCAGTAGCTTCAAGCATCTCAAAAATTTTCACATAATCAATCTCACCCGTTCCGGGCTGGTGCCTTCCGGGATGATCGGCGATTTGGACATGTTCGACGAGCGGAGCCACTTTCGAATAACTGTTCAGCAATTCTCCTTGCATGCGTTGAATATGATAGAAATCAAACTGCAAACGGACATGTGGTGAATCAAATTCTCTGATGAATCGCTCGGCTAACGTCAATGATGACATATAATATCCCGGCATGTCGATTTGATTGATCGGTTCGATAAGGATCGTAATACCATATTGTGCCGCTTCTGCTACCGCATATGCCACATTATCGTGCAGCACTGCATAGGCTTCCCCATGTTCAAGTCCATCAGGCAGGATACCGGCCATACAATGAAGTCGTGAACAGCCCAGCTCCGTAGCATAGCGAAGCGCTGTTGTCACGCTCTCTTTGAAGTCCTCCCGGCGCTTCGGATCAATCGCCAGACCTCGCTCGCCCCGCTGCCAATCGCCAGGTGGTAGATTAAACAAAACAAGTTCGAGCTCATGCTCTTGCAGCTGCGCTTGAAGATCCGCAATACTGTGAGCGTAGGGAAATTGACACTCCACATACCGAAAACCTGCTGCGCGTGCTTTGCCAAACCGTTCAAGAAACGGAACATCTGGATACAGTGTTGTTATATTTGCTGAAAACCGAAGCATGTATGCTCCTTCCCTCCCCATGCTGCTAATTTAATATTCAAAAGTTTATTACATCTGCCTAAATAAGAATACATTCGCCGTCATCTTAGCGAATCCTCTCTATCGCTTTCCAAACTTCTTGCTCATGAAAAAGAGTGCCGTAAATGCGGCGACTTTATCGAAGAACAAATAGAACCTTCTATCTATGAATGTGAGCGCTGTTTTGGTCACAACCATGAATAAAGAGGGGAGCGAATGGCGGTAGATGATATGGATAGCACCCTGCGTGTTCCTAAAATTTAGGATAGGCAGGGTGCTTCTGTTTTAATATGTCATCCTAAACCTACAGCCTCCCCAACTATTCCGGGAGGCTGCCGTCCTCGTTTTAATGGTCAACTTTAAACCGGTCGACGCTTCTTTTGCTATTGCGGCTTACGCCGTCTGCGGGCCGTATTCATGCTCCGCATCTTCCTATACACCGATTTGTCTTTTAGCCGTACGAACAGCGACCGGGAAGAACCGATGTTTTCCTCAATTACCCAGAGCTTGCCGTTTCTATCCACTGCAAAATCCAGTCCGATTTGCTCGTACGTTCGGAATTCGTCAAATTTCTCCCCAATTCTATATCCTACTTCTTTCATTTCATCCTGCAGGACATCGATGGCGTCATCGCGAAGGCCAAGGGCTTTTTTCAGCGCATTCCGTACACCTGTTACATAACCCTTCCCCCGTGCAATATTAGTCACCGCGCTATTTGGTCCCGCTACCTTGGCCAGCATCCCGATCGCCTCCCACCTTCCGCTCTTGCGCATCATAGCCAACCGAATATCGAATGGGCGTCCGTTGATTTTTGCCAGCCGAACCCCTTCCTGAATCACATATCGTTTCCCGGGCTGCAGGTCTTGTTTTATTTTCCTATATAATCTTTCCATCGTTCGGCAGCGAACTATACGGCCCCGCTCCCGGATAAACGTATACCCCTCCTTCGTACGCCAAATCTTCACAACGCCTCTGCCCCCTCGTCCGTTGTCCGGTTTTACAAAAACGAGCGGATACATTGCCAAGTAGGAGCGCAGTGTATGTTCGGAAAACATCGCCGTAGACGGCAGATACGGTCTTATGGTTTCATCAGAGGCAAAAAAATTCCACAATTCCCATTTTCCCATCTTTCCATGCTTCCGCCTTCCCTCCGACACGCTTATCACCCGCTTTATCCAAGCTTCTTTCTATATCATATGTAAAAGAGAAGAGAAAGGGAGCACTATACTGCAATTTGAGTCGCCACCAGGGTTTCTTGTCAATATTAAACCACCTTGTCTTGAACACCTTTGATTGTTTTTTTCCTTCTACTCTGCGCCCTTACGATTTGAATCGATAAAGTGATACCTGTTACAGTAAGAATAATTAAGCCTATCGCCGTAATATCCACCAGGATTTTAACGTTTGTGCCCCCAATCCTTCCCTCGTGAAGCCCTCTAATAAAACCCATAAGACCAAAACCTCCCCTGTCCTCTTCTGGAGAAATTGCTCCCGGTTTACCGGCCTGAGACAGCACGCTTTCACTTTGATTCGTGCTTTGAGAAGGGAGACTCCCCTTTTCCCGGGTTGAAAATGACGCTCGTTGCTCCATTCCCGGTCGCCTTTCACCCTTGTCCATCCCGATAAGCCACGGCTCAGACAGAAGAAGCCCCGTAATAGCTTCAATTAGTATAAAGAAAGAAGTAAGTAATCCAATCCACAAATGTAACTGGCGTCTTTTTTTCATAATCCTGTCTCCTCATCTATAAAGTTTTTAGCATTTTTCATACATACACGCTCCTTACTACGACCTTTTGTTTTAAACAATTCCTACTTTAGGCATGGATGGTGAAAAAACAGTGAAATTTTGCGGGGAATATAGATTTTTTACGCGTTTTTCACCAAGGTCGTTTACAATCATAAAAGTAAATAAACAAAAAACCGTAGCTTCTATATAAGGAGGAGGACCTGTGAACATTTTATTGGCTGAAGATGATCTGGTCTTGGGCGAGCTCATTGCTCACCTTTTGAAAAAAAAGGGGGGATACAAAGTAGAATGGCTTACTCAAGGAGATGATGTGTACGATTATGCTATAGAATCTCATTATGACCTGCTCATTCTCGACTGGATGCTGCCGGGCGAAGAAGGGGTGAGCATATGCACCCGCCTGCGAAAAGAAGGATATTCAGGTGCCATCATTATGCTGACGGCTAGAGATGCCCTTCAAGACCGGATTATCGGATTGGATGCGGGAGCAGATGACTACTTGATCAAACCGTTTGAGATAGATGAACTTCTTGCGAGAATCCGTGCATTAACCCGACGGAACTATGCGCCGATCCAAGAGCAAATCGTGCAGATACAGAATATTACAGTGAACCTTACGAACCGTACAGTCTCATCTAAAGAGAAAGAAATTTTGCTGACACCACGGGAATTTCAACTGTTGGATTTGTTGATTCGCAACAAAGGACAAGTCCTCTCCCGCGACGTTATTTATGACAGGATTTGGGGATATGATTCTGATGCAACAATGAAAACCATTGATGCCACCGTTAAATTGCTTCGCAAGAAATTACATGAGGCCGGTCAAAGGGACATCATTCAAAGCATTCGCGGGGTGGGATATAAACTTGAGATTTAATTGGCTATCACGCATTCAACATTGGAAAAAAGACGTATTTATCCATACACAAACCCGGCTCACCTTTCAATACAGCGTGTTAATTATGGTTTTCCTTACGCTGTTTATTACCATAGTGTACTTTTTGGTCCACACAACAATCTCTCGTGAACAAGAGCAGCAGCTCCACATCCTCGCCGACCAACAAACGCTCGAAATTAAAAATGCACTGAAAGATGGAGTGCTTAGCCAGCAGGAGTTGGACAATATCAATACAACGCAAGAGAATGGAAATCAATTTTTTTACTATGTGATAAATCCAAGCGGAAGAATTCTTTTTGGAGAGGCGGTCATTGGTCGGAGCCAGCCGGAAATTTTACGCCTCCTCCAGGGGTGGATGCCCCAATCGAACGAAATCCATTATGGGACTATTACCATCCATCCTCCCAGACGCGGCGGCCCGCATGAGGGGCCTCTTCGTAAAGGACCGCCTCATGAAGAAGAGCGGCATCCTATCGATTTGATGATGACCGGCCGAGCCATTTATCTAGGGGATCAATTGGTAGGGATTTATTATACGGGAAAAGACATTTCCTTTTACTATGAATTGATCCGCCGGCTGCTTGCCATTTTAGTTACATTGGGACTCCTGTTTTTGGGCATTGCGCTCGGGCTTAGCTATTTCATGTCCAAGCGAGCCATGATTCCCATTCGAAATTCTTTTCACCGGCAGCGGGAGTTTGTCGCGGACGCTTCCCATGAACTGAGGACCCCTCTGAGTATTCTGCAATCCTCTCTTGATGTTCTCGAAATGGAGGAAAGCAAGCAGATGTCAGGGTTCTCTCAAAACGTATTATCCAATATGAAAAATGAAGTCAGGCGGATGACGCATTTGGTCGGTGATTTATTAACGCTGGCGCGTTCCGATTCCGGAGTACCGGTTCTTCGCTATGAAACCTTTGATTTGATCCCGCCGGTGGAACAATTGATCCGGTCTGCACAAACCCTTGCGCAAGCCAAGAACATCAACCTTCAGTTCCACGCACCTTCGACGCTGACGGTTCACGGCGATCATGAAAGGATAAGACAGTTGCTTTATATCCTGCTAGATAATGCCATTAAATACACGCCGAATGAAGGGAGTGTAAGCCTTACGCTCTCCGCCGCATCGCGTGAAAAACAGCAGGCCTTGCGTATCGTTGTTCAAGACACCGGTATCGGCATTCCGCCTGAGGAACAAGGCCGCATTTTTGATCGGTTCTACAGAGTAGATAAAAACAGATCCAGGCAAATGGGAGGAACCGGTCTTGGTCTGTCGATTGCCAAGTGGATCGCAGAAGCCCATCATGGAACGATTCAAGTTTCCAGCATACCGGAAAAAGGGAGCACTTTTACCGTTATGATGCCGATTGTGCGCCAAAAAGCGTAACGCTATCCGTTGCGCTTTTTCTTTTTTCGCTGCCTCCTTGGTTTTCACCATTCTTTCACCATTCCCTCCTATAATCAAATCTGTCGAAAGGACAAGCCAAAGGAGGAAAGATAATGAAAACAAAAGCATGGAAAGTCGTACTATGGATGCTGGCAGCCCTCTTTATTCTGCTTGCTATCCAATGGGTTATGGGAATGCCGGGGGGACCGGACATGCATGCAGCGCATCATGGTCCTCCATCATTCCATCCCGGTTATGGGCATGGACGTCCCCATTTTATGTCTGAACACCACCCGGCGGGCATGTTCTATTTCATTGGCACTGCTTTATCCCTTGTTTTCTGGTTGGCGCTCATCGCTGTCATAATCGGATGGCTGCTGAAAAAAAGAGGCACACGCCATTTCAATCATGCAATCACAGAAGCGCCGGTTTCTTTTTACAGCTATACCACCAATCCCCATCAGCTAGATCTCTTAGATGAGTGGGAAAAAAAGCAAGCAAACCAAACAAATCATAAGGAGGAACAATAACATGGGAATTTTTAAACGTATCAAGGACATTACCACGGCTGAAATAAACAGGCTGCTCGATCAGATAGAAGACCCGATTACCATGCTGAACCACTATGTGCGGGAGATGGAGGCGGGAATTGCCAAAGGACAGCAGGCTCTTTCAAACCAAATTTTCCTCGAAAAGAAACAGTTGGCACTTATACTAAACACAGAGAAAATGATAGCCAAAAGGACGCGCCAGGCGAAACTGGCTGTGGATCAGGAGGAAGAAGCCATCGCAAAGCTGGCCTTGCAGGAAAAACTGAGCCTGGAGAAAAAAGTAACACTGTATAAAGAACAGTATGAAACGATTAAAAACCAGACAGGCGCGCTATGCGAAAAGCTGAATCAACTCAAGAAGAAATATAATGAATTGCAGCACAAGAGGCTCCTTTTACTCTCCAGGCTCAACGTAGCTCAATCGATGAAACAGATGCACAATACATCCGTTTTCTTGCGTACAGAAACCATAACGAAAGGGGTGGCTCGTGCAGAAGAACGAATTTTGATGATGGAGGCTGAGGTCGAGGCAAACAGTAGACTGCTCCAGGATTCGCAAATCATTTCTTCCTATATGAAGGACGCTGCTCTTGAAGAAGAGGTACAGAAGGAATTAGAGAACCTAAAGAAAACCCGGATTTTATCTTGACAATCCGTAAGCGCTGTCGAGACACCTGGGCAGCATGAAAACCCGGAACTCTAAATTCCGGGTTTTCGTTGTTGAACGGCTTACCATAATAGGCGGGAGCGAACAATCATTTAGAAAAGGGTATAAGAACCGGGACCGATCAGCGCTACGCCAATCGCGATGGCAATCAAAACCAAATTGTATTCAAACCCGTTTGCGGTTGCCCAGTATCCGTTTTTCGCATGTACAGTAAAAGTGGCGACCAGCATAATGATGACGATAAGCGCAGCACCAACCGACGTCAAAATGCCTGCCGCAAACAAAGCACCTCCCACCAGCTCCCCTGCTCCGGCCAGAAAGGCCATCCATACACCCGGTCTCACACCAATAGACTCCAACCATCCACCGGTGCCTTTCAGTCCATAGCCGCCAAACCAGCCAAACAGCTTTTGTGCACCATGCCCCATAAAAGTTAAGCCAATAACCAAACGGATAAGTAAAATTCCAGCGTCCGCCATTTTGCAACCCTCCGTTTATATTTTTGTACATTACTAACTTTATGAAAGTACAGTAACGCTTATTACTTACTTTTATAAAGGCAATATCATAAAAAACCGGCCTAAAAGCAGGCCGGCTTATTCGCTTCCACGTTGTTCATTCTTCCCGAAGCATCCGCCGATTCGTTAGCGGCACTTTCTTAGTACAGCCCTCACCGGACTTCCATCCGCTTCTGCCAGAGGCAATGGAAGAGCCGCTAGTTCATAGTCTCCGGGCGGTACATCGTCCAGCACGATTCCTTCCAGGATGTGAATCCCGTAACGGGTCAGCCTATGGTGGGCGGGCAGCTCTTTGCTGTCCAACGGGTCGACAGAAGGCAAATCCAGGCCAATCAGGCGAACCCCTTTTTCCGAAAGATAGGCAGCTGCTTCAGGCTGTACATGGGGGATGTTCTCCGGGAAAACACTCCGGTCCCGCCAGGCACCTGTATAAATCAATAGCCGGTTTACTCCCTCTATCCCTATGCTATTCAATTCATTCAAACCAATCCTGTCAGTGCCGGGCAGATGAATGACACGGGCACGACCAATATATACATCCAGGTCCAGTTCAATCACCCGCTTTCCTTCATCATCAAAATGAAAAGGAGCATCAATGTGCGTACCTGTATGCACGCTCATGGTGATCTGACCTACATTGACCGATCCGCTGTCCCGCTTTCCCCAATTCAGCCGATAGGAAAAAGGCGTATCCCCCGGCCAAACGGCCGCCTTTTCGTCCAGCCGCTGGGAAATGTCAATCCATGAATTCATCGGTACCCCTCCGTTGGACTCCGCTTACAGCTTCGTTCTCAAACTCCATAATTCAGGGAAAAAGTGCTGCTCCAGCGCCTTTTTTAAATACGTAACACCCGATGATCCGCCGGTTCCCTGTTTATGGCCGATAATACGTTCCACCGTGATCATATGATTGTACCGCCACAACTGTTGCCCGCTTCCGATATCCACCATTTTCTCCGCCAGCTCATACAAATCCCAGTATTTATCCACATTGCGGTACACAGTCAGCCAGGCGGCTTCCACACTGGCATGAGGCTGATACTGTTGTGATAGATCCCTTCCAAGACACTCCCCATCAATCGGCAGTCCGCGGGCTGCCAGCGCTTCAATCGCCGCGTCATAAAGGCCGGGCTCATGAAGCGCTTTCTGCATTTGGGCATACAGTTCAGGCTGATGCCGAAAAACGGCCAGCATATGAACGTTTTTATTTCCAAGAGCAAATTCGATCAGCCTGTTTTGGTAAGATTGGAATCCGGATGCATGGCCCAGTTTATCCCTGAACTCCATATATTCAGCCGGTGTCAGAGTGGACAGGACACTCCATGACTGAATCAACTGCTGCTGTATTCTGGAAACACGGGATAACATCTTACACGGCGCTTCCAGCTCGCCGCAGCGGATACACCGGATGGCTGCGGATAGCTCATGTAAAATCAGCTTCATCCATAACTCGCTGGCCTGATGAATAATAATAAAGAGCATTTCATCATGATGCGCGGACAATCTCTGTTGACTGGACAATACCTTATCAAGCTGGAGATAATCTCCGTAAGACATCTCTTTTTTAAAATCAGTATGAATGTCTTTTCCTAATCCCGACTTGGCATCGTCCTCATTTTTGTTCATGTGCGGCATGACGTTTTCCCCCTCCGCTTTCACAAATGGGCTTTTTATCCGCTTTCGGCTAATTCCACTTGATAATTAAGCGATCACTTCGCGCTCGTTCTTAAATTTTTTGTATTGTTTTTCTTCCATTATATTTTTCAGCGTTTGTACGGCTTTCCAAATCTCCGCATAAGAGGTATAGAGCGCGATCGGCGCAAGACGAATCATGTTAGGCGCACGAAAATCGGGAATGACACCGTTTTCTTTCAGCGATTTGCAGATGCGCGCGGCCTCTTCGTGCTCAAGGCTAATGTGCCCTCCCCGGCGCCTGTCATCTCTCGGATTTCCAATGACAAAACCCATATTCGGAAGCTCGTGTTCAAGCAAATCCATCAAATACCGGGTCATATGCAGGGATTTCCGGCGAATGTTCTCAATGCCAGCCTCTGCAAAAATTTCCAGAGAGCCGATCAAAGGAGCAAGACTCAATATATGGGGCGTTCCAATTTGATAAGCACCCGCTGTTTCCGCCGGCGTCAGCGTATGCTCCATGTCAAACTGTTTGTCTTTTTTTGAACCGAACCACCCGGCCAGACCTGGATGACGCCCGAAATGCTTCCGATTAACATACAATCCACCCACACAGCCGGGACCGCCGTTTACATACTTGTAGTTGCACCAGTAAGCAAAATCTACACCCCATTCACTAAAGGAATGCGGGATTGCCCCAATGGAATGGCATCCGTCGAATCCGATCAAAATTCCGCGGGCATGGGCTTCCTTTGTCAATCGCTCCATATCCAGGATTTGACCACTGCGGTAAAGAACGGTCGGCAGGATAACGAGAGCAATCTCGTCCGTCATAGCGGCAATGATATCTTCCTCTTCAAGGAATCTGCCATTCCGGCTTCTTACCTGAATAAGATGCGTATCCGGCTCGTATCCGTGCAGACGAAGCTGGCTTTGCAGCGCATAAATATCGGATGGAAAAGTAAGCTCATCCGCTAGAATCCTGGTTCGTTTTCCTTCGGGCTGATAGAAAGTAGCCACCAGTTGATGTAAATTCACCGTGGTAGAGCCAGTTACGATTACTTCATCAGGAGCAGCTCCCACTAATGGCGCACTCATCTCCCCCAGTCGCTCTGACAGATAAAACCAGCGATGGTTTCCTCTGCTCCATCCGCCAATCCCCAGCTCTCTCCAATCATCCAGAGATTCCAACAATGTTTTCTCCGCTCTCTTGGAAAGAAGGCCCAGCGAATTTCCATCCATGTAAATGGAGGTAGGAGGTAAGTAAAACTCGCTGCGAAAGCGGGAAAGTCTATCGTTTTGATCCAACTGCCGGGCGCATTCTAACGTTGGTTCAAAAAAATAAAGAGACATAATAACCTCCTTGATGCGGAAGACTGTTACACGAATAAAATCATAGAAACAATATAGTGAGTATACATTACTAAAGATTCCATCATTTTATGCCCGATTTATACACTCTTTTTGCCGGAGTGCTACATTCGCAACAAAAAAGGCCCACTATGAAAGTGGGCAAAAAACGCTTCTATACTTTATTTGTTTTCCGCATTATACTCTTTTAAGGCTTTTTCAATATAAGAGTTATCCACGACTTCTTTGGTATCCACCTTCCTCTTAAGTCCGCCAAGATCGTACAGAAGATCTGCCGTTTCCTGCTGGTTTTTTATCACTTCATCGGTGATCGGAAGGTTCGCCGCTTCGGAGTTTTTGATAACCTGGCGAATAATCTTTTCGTCTACTTTCTTCAATTTTGCATACAATTTAACGGCTTCTTCCGGATGTTCTTTTTGCCAGCGGGTTGCTTTTTCCGTTACTTTCAAATAACGAACAACCAGGTCGGGATTTTCTTCCGCAAACTTACTGCGCACGATTTGAAATCCCGGGCTTGATGATTGAATCGTTTCCCCGTTAGCGATCACTTTCGCACCATTTTTGATAACCTGTGTGGATTGGAACGGCTCCCAAATCGCCCATGCATCGACGGAACCGGTTTCGAAAGCCGGCTGCGCTTCATCCGGCTGTAGTTGAATGATTTTTACATCGGCCGGGTCGATGTTCGCCTTGGCCAGAGCCTTGTATAACAGCCCGTAAGCGCTGCTTCCTTTGGCTACTGCAATTTTTTTGCCTTTTAAGTCCTGAAGCGTGCGAATCTGACTGTCTTTGCGAACCAGAATGGCATCGCCTTTCTCCCCGTTGCTTCCATTTGCGATTTCTTTAAACGGGACATTGGCCGCCTGGCCAGCAAGGACGGGAATGTTCCCCACCCGTCCAAAGTCCAGCCGGTTGGAAACGATAGCTTCAAAATAAGCAGGTCCACTTTGAAATTCCACCCAGTTCACCTTCGCACCGACTTTTGCGAACTCTTCTTCAAACCAGCCCTTTTCTTTTGCAATCAGAATTGGCCAGATGCTCTGTTGAATGCCGATATTTACGACTTTTTCTTCCTTGGTCTGAGCCTTTGCTTCTCCTGCATCCTTTTGACCCGCAGTTTCTTTATTTCCGCACCCTGCCACCAAGGCAAAAACCACTGTCAAAAGAAAAACCCCCATTAAACCTCTTACTTTTTTCATAACAAGCCTCCTTCTTCTTTATCCTATAGGGTGCCTTCTCCTTTATAGCTTTCACGCCATTTCAATAATTTGGATTCAAAATAGCGCACCAAAGAATCTGTCAATTTACCAACCAAAGCAAAAATAATAATGCCTACAAACACAATGTCGGTCTGGGTAAACTGTCTGGCGTCCATAATCATATAGCCTACCCCTTCACTTGATCCCATCAGTTCAGCCACAACAAGGCCGAGCCAGGCAATCCCCAGCGAGAGACGGATGCCGAGCAAAATGTTCGGCATGGCTGCAGGCAAAATGAGTTTGGTGACCAGCTTTACTCTGTTAAACTCAAGAATGCGTGCCACCTCAAACAATTTTGCATCGACTCCGCGAATGCCAAGGAATGTATTGAGATAGACCGGAAAGAATGCCCCTTTTGCAATCAACAGCACTTTGGACAGCTCCCCAAAACCGAACCACAGAATAAACAGCGGCATGACAGCCAGATGCGGAATGGTTCGCAGCATTTGAAGCGTAGGATCCACCGTCTGTTCAGCCCGGTTGAAAAATCCGACCAGTGTGCCCAGAATCAGCCCCAATCCCGCTCCTAGCAAAAACCCCAGCACGGCACGGAATATACTGATTTGTAGATGAGAGAATAATTCTCCGGACACAATCAGGTCGATGAAGGCCTGGCCAATTGCTACGGGCGTAGGTAAAATGGTACTGGAAACCAGATTCATCGCCCCAACCGTCTGCCATATCCCCAATATCATCGCAGGAAGAATCATTCCTTGAACTGCCTGTTTTCCTTTTGTTTTCAGTGCCGTAACCGCGTGACGATTGGGTTTGCTTTTTGCACTTTCCGTCGCGCCTGTAATGCGAATCGCTTCGTTCGTATTTTGCATACTGCCTCCCTCGCTGACTCTTCGTTTTTTAGGGGGGGCGTTATATACCCGACCCACCGATAAACTGAGCTTCTTCTATTTTTTCGAATTCGCTCATCACTCGTTGTCGAATCTCCTGAAAGCAAGTGCCCGCCCGCGCACGGGGATAGGGAAGATGGACAGGAATGATTTTGCTGATCCTTCCCGGCCGCGGACTCATGATGAAGACCCGATTGGCAAGATAGATGGACTCGTCGATATCATGGGTAACAAGGATCATCGTTGTTTTGTTCCGCCGCCAGATGTCCAATAAAACATCCTGAAGGTGATTGCGGGTAAAGGCATCCAAAGCTCCGAACGGTTCATCCAAAAGAAGAATGGCGGGTCTGCGCAGAAGT
Source organism: Aneurinibacillus danicus (assembly GCF_007991215.1). GTDB lineage: Bacteria > Bacillota > Bacilli > Aneurinibacillales > Aneurinibacillaceae > Aneurinibacillus > Aneurinibacillus danicus. Next base: position 15,070 of record NZ_BJXX01000047.1, on the reverse strand, counting down.
GCTCTCGCAATCGCCACACGCTGGGACATTCCTCCGGACAATTCCCGCGGGTACGCCTTCTCAAATCCTTCAAGGCGTACAACACGAATCAATTCATCCACACGGTTGCGGATTTCCGGGTCTTTCAAAGATAAATCGGCGGCGATGTTCTTCTCTACCGTCAACCAGGGAAATAAACGGTGTTCCTGAAAAATAAACCCCTGGTTAATGCCGGGACGCTCGATTTTCTTACCGCCGAGAATGGCTGCTCCTTCGTAATCCGTATCCAGCCCGGCGATAATTTTAAGCAATGTGCTTTTTCCGCATCCGCTTGGTCCAATCACCGTGATAAACTCCCCGGGCTTTATCTTAGCATTGATGTTATCCAGCACATGAATTCTGCCCTGCGGGTTCGTAAACGATTTATGAAGCGAGTCAATGCGCAGTTCTGCAGATTGCGTCAAGTCTCTTTTCTCCTCTCTCGCAGATATTGTTCATCGTTAAAGCTGAACGGTGGTATTTTTTTGCTGCTGCAGCTTTCTTTTTACGACGGGCAATAAAAGCTTCCCTGTGATTTCTGCTTCTTCCAGATTTGGGTAACCGGAAAAAATAAAGGAGGAGATGCCAGCGTCCACATATTCAATAATACGGTCAGCCACTTGCTCAGGCGTTCCTACCAGCATCATAGCGCCGCCTCCCCGTACGATGGATAAGCCCGCCCAAAGATTCGGAGCAATCACATACCCATTTTCCTCTGATTCGCTGCGAAGCTGGTTTTGTCTTTTCTGCCCTACTGCATCGGTTTGGGTAAATCGCACGTTGGATTGTTCTACCGCTTTTTTGTCTACTTTACTGATAATTTCCCATGCGGCTGCCCAGGCCGCCTCTTCCGTTTCCCGGACGAGTACCTGAGCCCGCAGACCGTAACGGAGCTGGCGGTCGATCCCTTTTTCCTGCCGAAGCTCCTTACGAATGCGTTCCATTTCGTCGATTTGCTCTTCAATCCATCCCAGCGGCTCCGGCCACATCAGGTAAACATCCGCGATTTCGGCGGCTGTGCGTTTTCCGGCTACTGAACTGCCACCAAAGTAAATCGGCGGATGCGGTTTTTGTACGGGAGGGGGGTAACTGGCCCCGCCCTCAATCTCATAATATTTCCCTTTAAAATGAACTTTTTTGATTTCCCGGTAATTTTCATTTGCAGCCAGATATTTAGACTTATGTGTATTAGAGTTAATCAGCACCTCTTTTACGATGGTCATGAATTCCAGCGTTCTTTCGTATCTTTCGTCATGCGAGAACGCCAGCGGATCGCCCATCGCCACAAGATCCGGTGGTGTACCGCCCGTTACTACGTTAATGGCGACTCTTCCGTTGGAAATGTAATCGAGGGATGTCGCCATACGCGCCGCCGTAATCGGTGAAATAAGACCTGGACGCATAGCCACCAGCGGACGCAATACCTTGGTATGGGTTGCGATAGCCGAGCCTACAATCCAGGCATCCAGGCAGCCGCCTCCTGTCGGAATAAGCGCAAACGTATAGCCCGCCTCTTCGGCAGCCTGCGCTACCTGAATCATGTAACCTGCTGTAGACTCGCGTTCTAATTCTGTTCCAATATATTTCCCATCGCCTGTCGTAGGAATAAACCATCCAAATTCTACATCCTGTACCGCTGTTGACATTTTCTCCGCCTCTCCTTTTTAGTAATGTCTTCGATAATGACGAAGCAAAAACAACAAAAAAAGACTCTATCATTTTGCAAACACAGGCAAAATAACAGAGCCTTCAGTTGACTGATCGGCCATCTAAAATGCTATCAATTTCTCACATTATAAACATTTATATTCCGATAAGTCAAGTAAGAATAAAAAATCACTGGATGGATCAACACGCCTTTCGGTGATAAAAGGCAGGGGTTTTGTTAGAGCTACGGAAATGCATAGTATGATTAGCGCCCTCTCCAGATCGGAGGACGCTTTTCGAGAAAGGCGCAAATGCCTTCATGCGCATCTTCCGCTACTGCATTTACACTCATCACTTCACGAGCAAAAGAGTAGGCAAGAGACTGTGGCATCTCCATCTGTTTATAGAAGGCTTGCTTGCCGATTCCGACCGTATACGGACTGGCTTCCGCGATTTTGCGGGCAAGCGCTTCTGTCGCTTCCGTCAGCTTCTCTTCCGCCACAGCCCGGTTAATGAGTCCGGCGGCTACGGCATCCTGAGCCGACATTGCCTCTCCTGTCAAAAGCATCTCCATCGCTTTCTTGCGGCCGATGGCACGGGAAAGAGCCACCATCGGTGTAGAGCAAAACAAACCGATTTTCACGCCCGGGGTCGCAAAAACAGCCGTATCCGCTGCCACAGCAAGATCGCACGTCGCTACCAACTGGCAGCCGGCGGCGGTGGCGATACCCTGCACCTGTGCAATAACCGGCTGTGGGATTGTCTGAATCGTTTCCATGAGTTCACTGCAAACTCCAAATAAATTCCGATAGAATGACGCCGTCTCTCCTCTCATTTCTTTCAAATCGTGACCGGCGCAAAAAGCAGGCCCGGCGCCGCGCAATACGACAACAGCAACAGAACGGTTTTCTTGTATTTGTTTAAAGCAGTGGAGCAACTCTTTCATATGTTCAAGAGAAAGAGCATTTCTTTGGGCCGGACGATTCATGGTTACATAAGCAATCGCCCCTTCAATTTCAAATAAAATATGTTGATAGGCCTCTGTTTGAATAGACAAGTGAAACATTCCCCTTTCAAAACGAATTATTTTTTGTTCCCGGGACTAACGTTCACGCCAGCGCAGCACATAACGCTCCGTCCGCCGCATAATCTGCGTGAGTCCTGCTACAACCAGGCCGATAAAGAGAATCCCGGAGACGACACGTGGATAATCCCCAAAATCACTATAGTTTTTTACATACCATCCGAGACCGGAAGATCCCCCCACAATTTCCGCCGCCGTAAGCAGAATAAATGAAAGAACAAGACCGATCGTCATCCCGGAAAAAATGCTGGGCATCGCTCCAGGCAACAAAATTTTGGCGTACCAATCTTTTCTCGAAATGCCAAGGGTATGCGCGGAATCCAGTAGCCGGTGGTCAATCTGCTTGACTCCGTTCACGGTATTTAAAAAAACCGGCCAGAACGCCCCGATATAAAGAATAAAAGAGGAGGCGAGCCAGAATGTCGGCAGCAGCGCCACTGCATACGGAATGTATACGATCGGTGGAATCGGACTAGCCAGATTTGTGAATGGATGGATAAGCCGCTCGATCCGTTTGCTTTGTCCAACAAGCAGTCCGAGCGGAATAGCCGTAACGATAGCGCAGCCAAACGAAACAAATAAAAGAGTAAGGGATGAGAGCAAACTGGTGAAAAGGAAAGGATAGTCTTCCCCAATTATCGACAGTACGGCTGTCGGACCCGGAAATAAAAAAGGATCTAACCATTGGAAAACATCCGTTGTGATATACCATACGATACCGATAAGAAGAAGCGGCAACCACCCTACCATCCGGCAACCCTCCCTTGCTGTCCCGAAACGTCTTCTCCCTGCAGCAGGCTAAGAAGGCGGGCGCGAATATCGAGTAGCTCCGGATTGCTCAAAAGCTCATTACGTTTGCGCGGCCTCGCCCATGGAATCGCAATCAATTCAGTTATGCGCCCCGGATTGGCTGCCAGAACGGCAATCCGATCGGATAGGTAAATCGCTTCGTCCAGATCATGCGTAACCATAATTACCGTGGGCTTCGGCTTTTTTTCCTGCCAAAGCCGCAAAAGAAGCTCCTGTAGCTGCGCACGGGAAATAGCATCCAGCGCGCCAAAGGGTTCATCCAGCAGCAGAAGCGGCGCTTCGAGCAAAAGCGCACGGGCGATGGCTACCCGCTGCTGTTGGCCGCCGGACAGTTGAATGGGATATTTCTTTTCTGAACCGCTTAGTCCGACCTGGTCAAGGATATGGCGGACCCGCTCCTGGTGATCCCGCCTGGCTCCCTTTCTTTCCTTTTGTTTCAGCGCAAAGAGTAAATTGTCCTCCGCCGTCATCCATGGGAAAAGGGAGTACGTTTGAAACACAACGCCGCGGTCAAGTCCAGGACCTTGAATTTTATGTCCCTGCCACAGAACGCAGCCCTGGGACGGCTCAGATAACCCCGCCAATATATGAAGCAGGGTCGACTTTCCACATCCGCTCGGACCCAACAGGGCAAAAAATTCACCCTGTTGGATCGTGAGACTGACCCGGTCAAGCGCCACAAATTGTTCTTTCTTTCCGGTTGCAAAAACTTTGGATACGCCTTCGATGCTAAGCCCGTTCATTTTGTTCTCCTTTCTCAATGATGCCCATGATTGGCGGCGGTAAAGGTTTGCTGCGCTTGTTTATAGAACGGATCCTGCGGATACTCTTTTTGCAGCTCGGCCAATGCGGTTGCATAAATATCGGTAGTAAAGTGGTCATGCACCTTTGTCGCATCTTTGATGTAGCCCACGGTTTGCATCTGCTCGGCAAATTTAAATACACCGTCTTGATTCGGATCTGCCGAGCTAACTTGATATCCGCCATACAAATCTTTCTCTAATGTGTCTTTGTCCACATTGATATATTTTGCTACATCCGCCACTGTCTTCTCTTTATTTTCTTGCTTGAATTTTTCTGCCTGAATAAGCGCTTTTACAATTTTTACGTATTTTTCCGGGTTTGTTTTTATGTTTTCTGATTTTGCGATGACACGGCAGCACGGATGATCAGGGAATAGTTCATTCGAATAGCTTGTAATCGCCAGCCCCTGCTTCGTAGCAAGCTGAATAAACGGCGTCCATACTACCCCGGCATCCAAACTTCCTTTTTTCACACCCTCAATGACCGCCTTTGGGGAGTCGAACTCTATAATCTTGACATCTTTTTCAAGGTTTAGTCCTTGCTGCGCAAGGGCACCGCGTAGTACAGCATCGCCGGTGGCCAGACGCACAGTTCCGATTTTCTTTCCTTTTAATGTATGCAAATCTTTAAAGCGATCCGCATGTTCCGGCTTCGCAACCAGTGCAGCACCTGTCCCCATGGTGCCTGCGTACATGGTAAGATCCGCATCTTTATCAAGGAACGTCAGCGGTGCCGCAGTACCGAACGAGCCAGAGTCCAATTTGCCGGACAACACGGCATTGATGCCTTCCCCTGAATTGGTAAATGCATGCAACTCTGCCTTAAGGCCCTCTTTTTCGAAAAAGCCTTCTTCCTGGGCAATAAAGTATAAGGCGTGTCCCGAGGAAGGAAGGTGGCCAATTTTCACTACTTCTTTTTGCTCTGGACTCTTGCTGTTTTCTTTTGTTTCATTGTGAACAGGAGCGGACGCGCTATTTTTCCCCTCCTGAGGCGCGCACGCTGTTACCCCTCCTAGCAGAGAGAGCGCGAGTAACCCCGTTCCCCACCATTTTATCGACTGTTTCATTTTTTACCCCCTTTTCATATGTATAAACTTGGTTTTTTGTATGTGTGTTATCTTTCTCTCCCGTCCATCAGGCAAGGACAATGCCATCCGGATCCAAATTGTACATTTGGTTTACCTCTTCTTCCGTAGGATCAGGAATCGTCTCTACATCGGGATGAATATCAATATCAAATCCACTGTTGGCCTGCACATCTTCTATCGTAACTCCTTCATATATCTGCAAAAGTGTCATACGGCGTGTCTCTTCCGGAAACCCGTATACGCCAAGCTGCGTCACGACACGATACGGGCCGGTATTCGCCGGAAGTCCGCTTCTCTCCCGTGCGCCTGGTCCGTCTAAATACCCCGGACTGGTTAAGAAGTTCAGCTTCGGCGTGAATTTTCGTTTGTCCTGACGCATCAAAATAATGGTACGCCAGCAGAGGGAGGCGATATCGGAACCGCCGCCCGAACCCGGCAGGCGAACCTTCGGATTCTCCCAGGACCCGATGACGGTAGTGTTAAGGTTGCCGTACGGATCGATTTCAGCCCCGCCCAGGAATCCATATTCAATGTACCCGGCCTGCGCCAGGCTCATGACATAATCCATTGACCCGACGATGACCCCGTTTTGGAAAGTCAACGATTCGCTAACCTGAATGGGGAGTCGCCCTTCCGGCTGTCCGCCTACGCCGCCCCCTTCATAAATCGTAAGCAATCCCGGCGCATGAAGGCGCTGTGCAAGCGAAGCCGACAGCATGGGCATACCGGTGCCAACGAACACGCTTTTGTTATCCTCCAGTAGTCTTGCCGAAGCCACAATCATGCGTTCCGTATCTGTAGCCATCGCTGTTTACCTCCTTTTTGCAACTTTCGGGTATTTTTCGATGCCATGTTCGATATGTTCTAGCTGACGGAGCCTGCAAAGACCTCCGATTTTTTCAAGATATTCGTAATGGTCTTCCGTCCCAAGAATATAGCGGTGCAGATAATCCTTTACCCCTTCATCCGTAAGAGACGCATCCAGCCATTCCTGCCAGTGTTGTTCATCAAAGGAATACAAGTACGGCACCTGATTCGGATGCGAGCCGTACGGCACTTCTACAACCGCATCAACCACAAAATAAGGAATTTTGGTCAAGTCCGGACGGCGTGTAATTTCTTCTTCCGGGATAATCCTTTCCGTTGTAATGATTACGTGCTTGGCAGCATGTGCGAGTTCAAAATCTTCAGTTATATTGCCGTCGATTTGGCAATTTCCATACTTATCTGCCCGGTGTACATGAAGAATCACCACATCCGGATAGCATGCCGGAATTAATTCGATCGGCTTGCCGGTAAATGGGTCTTCAATTTTCTTCGATCCGCTATAATGCAGCGTATCGGTTCCGATAGCGGTACGGGTGGGATAGAACGATAAGCCTTTCATGGCCGCAGTAAACCGCCATTGAAAAGCTGCATTGGTCGTCTCAGAGATAACAGAGAGCTGCCCGCTTTCAACTGCTGCACGCGCCGGGCGGGAGAGTCCCCGAATCTCATCGCCAAATCCGTATGCAACCTCTGCTCGGCTGACAAGGCCCGCTGCCGTAAGCAGGTTCCAGTCATGCTGTGAGCCTTTTGCGCCTACGGTTAAATCGCCGATTCCCTGACGAATGATTTCATATACAGCAGCCATTGGCGTCCGTACTGACCCCATTCCGCCAAAAACAATATAGTCTCCCGGCTTTACGCCCTGTTCAATGGCCTGTTTTAATGCTACTCGTTTGTCCTTTTTTTCTACTGATTTGTGCTGTCTGCGATAGGCTCGCATTTCGTCCGGATCGGCCCAGCCGTACAAATACATATCTTTTTTGTTTTCTACAATCTGACTCATTTTCTCCTCCTTGTGTAAAATTGCCAATAAAAAACCAACCTTCTAAAAGATAAAAGGTTGGTTATATGATTGCATTTTACCAGAATCCAACCTCTTATCTTTCAGAACTGTGTGTCTGCTGGAATTGGCACCGACTTTATATCGGTTGCCGAGGTTTCATCGGGCCAGTCCCTCCGCCTCTCTCGATAAGAGAATATATTTTTATATAATTACGACATTTTTATTTTAAGTCGATAATTAACATTTGTCAACTTGGTTTTATTCCATTAATCTACTCATTTTTATGAATTAGCCGAGAACACTCGTGACTTCAGCCATGAGATGAATCGGCTTCGGACAAGGGAAGGTTTTAGCCTTCTCGCAAGTCCGACTGGATGGTATAATATATTTGTACAGATTGCTCATTGAAAACTGAATGTATGGGGTTGTGACAGGAAATCGGTCTGTCACGTAAAACATTCAACCTTCACACGCCACGCTGACCGAAAAGCGAAAACCAAGCAGTACGTCAGCGTGCCGAGTCCAACGTACAAGGTTTGTAACAACCGCAGGAACTGCGGGGATAGCTTGGTGGTACATCATGTACTAATTCTGTTCAGTAGAACGGACTAACCAAGAATCTCGTGGCTTTAGCCATGAGAGGTTCAATATATATCCATTACGAACGAGACCGACAGAGGGATTCATTAGGGCTAAATTGTTATATCCTGTATTCATCCTCCATATTAAACAACTCACGTTCTCCCAGGTGAATCCGACATAACAATATAATTTCCTCGATCGTGCACTCATAAAAATGGCGCCCATCTTCCCCTTTATAGATCCCTTTCTGGAACAGTTTCTCCTGCAGCCTTTCTCTTATTTCTTCCATATTGTTCATCACTACCTTTTTCGCTTTTCATACACGTGTTCATGCCGACATAAAAAAAGACCTCGAGAAGAGGTTTTTCCATGTATCAAAAGCCTCTTCTTATCTCTCAGGTTTCCCACCCGCTGGATGTAGCACCGTGCAGGCATCTGCCTGTGGTCGCTGAGGCTTCATCGGGCCATGTCCCTCCGCCTCTCTTGATAAGAATCATTTTTATGCAGTTCAAATGCTATATAATGCAGCCTAAAAGTCGGATTTTTCATCAGTATCCTGTTGTGCAATTTTGACTTCCTTGTTTGTTCTATCCCCCTTTCTTCATCAACCGGTGAAAACCTTCTCTCTGTAAATAAACTATACACAAAATCAAAAATAATTCCAAGTATTCTTATTATATTTATTTGAAATTCGAAAAAAAAATGATATGATTTAAAAAACATCGGTAATCGCGACAATGAAACAGGAAGGAGCAGATAGTATGAAGACGATCGCAATTATCGGCGGAAGCCAAAAACGCACCCTGCAAAAGTTAGCACAAAAGGAAGGATACCATGTTATTTTTCACGATGGAAAAACCAGTAAGAAAAAAGCGAAAGAATTTCTCCCTATTTTACGAAAAGCGGATTGTGTCGTCGTAATGGCCGGAGCGCTTAGCCACCCAAGCATGTGGACAGTACGTGAAGTTGCAGAAAAGCTTGGCAAACCCATTGCGTATCATCAAGGTTTTGGGGCTACAGGCGCACTGAAGAAAGGCACTAAACTCGTTACCTCATGAAAACAAACCTATCCGCTTTCAGAACAAGCCGCTCACCCTTCCCGGGCAAACCAAGGCGCAGGGCAAGAAATTGCCCTGCTCTCTGTTTTCCTTCGTACCACAATAAGAATGTTGATAAGTCAAGTGTAATGTACATACAAAAGGCTCCCGCTCCCTTGCGTACTGGCAGGCAAGTAGAGCCGGAGCCTTCGGTTGACCGATCGGCTGTCGGTGTGGTTTCGTTTGTTACTTTCTTTTAGACGAGAATCTCGATACATCAGTTGTTGAAGAAGACGACCGCTGAAATGGGAAGCGTTGCTTTTCCAAACGATCGATTTGTGTAATTTTTGAATCATGGATGGTGATTTGAATCGATCCATATTGCAGTCCTTGCAGCGCATCCAAAATATAATCGATCGTTTGGTTTCGTTCTTCTTTTTCTGCGGACACATAAACACCCCCTTCCCCTTATGAGATCACTTTGTTTTTGACTGTCAGAAAACCATCATGGCGTCTCAGCCGCAACCCCGACATAAAAAACCGTGGGAAGGATGGCTTGACTTTTGTGGTACGAAGGAAAAGAGAGAATTTCACAAAAAATAAGGTAGAATCGCTCCCATACCTAAGAGATATGAACGCGTTTATTTGTACTTAGATTTTCAGAAAGAAATGAGCCGTCAGATATGTCCAGGTCAACAAATCCGCTTCCTTCAATAAAAATTCGCGGCTTCTTGAAAGCAATGAAGACCGATCGGTTTTGTGCCAGCCCACTCTGCTGCCAGTACTCTTCCGTAATATCGACTTCAATCGGCACAGAATTTCCTTTTATTTCTACCTCCAACCTGACTCGCGCACCTACCGGGTATACCTGTGTCACTCTTGCCTGTAATCTCTGTGCCGCTGGTTCGGTGGTAATCTCCACTTCATGTGGACGAACAAATGCGATACATTCCTTGCCGTCTGGATGATGATACCCGGACAGATCCCATTCCAAGGAATCAAACTTCGCTTTCCCATCTTGAATCCGACCACGCACTTGATTCACTTGACCTAAAAACTGATACACAAACGGATTAGCAGGCTGCTGATACACTTCCCACGGCGTTCCGACTTGCTCCACCTTCCCCTGATTCATAACCACAACTTGATCCGCCACTTCCAACGCTTCTTCCTGGTCATGTGTCACAAAAATTGTAGTAATGTCCAATTCATGATGTAGCTGCCGCAACCAACGCCGCAGTTCCTGGCGCACTTTCGCATCCAGCGCCCCAAACGGCTCATCAAGCAGCAATACTTGCGGCTCAATCGCCAGTGCCCGGGCCAACGCCACACGCTGTCGCTGCCCGCCGGATAATTGGTCCGGATACCGATTCTCCAGCCCTTCCAGTTGCACCAGCTTAAGAAGCTCAGCCACTTTCACGCGAATTTCCTTCTTGGACGGGCGGAGTCTGCGCGGTCGAACCTTTAGACCAAACGCCACATTATCAAAGACTGTCATGTGACGGAAGAGAGCGTAATTTTGAAATACAAACCCGATACGAGGTGCTGCTATTTTTCTTTGTGCTTCTGCTTCTCCACCGAATAAAACATTGCCGGAATCCGGAATTTCCATCCCGCCAATGATCCGCAGCAGCGTCGTTTTTCCGGAACCTGACGGACCGAGCAACGCGACAAGTTCACCTTCAGGAATGACGAGATCAATTTCGTGTAACGCTGTAAAATTGCCGTATTTCTTATTCAGTGCTTTGATTTCAATGCTCATTTTTTACCCCCCTTAATGTCCCCGGCGAGCCGTTCTCCACTCGACCACACCTTTCACCACCAATGTCACGATGGCCAGAAGCGCCAGAAGCGATGCGACAGAAAAAGCAGCGGCGAAATTGTATTCGTTGTACAAAATCTCTACGTGCAGCGGCATCGTATTGGTTAATCCCCGAATATGACCCGATACGACCGACACGGCCCCGAATTCGCCCATGGCCCTCGCATTGCATAGAATTACGCCATACAATAGGCCCCATTTGATATTAGGAAGCGTCACCCGAAAAAATATCTGCCAACCGTTCGCTCCAAGCATGCGCGCCGCTTCTTCTTCCTCCGTTCCCTGGGCTTGCATCAGCGGAATAAGCTCGCGGGCGATAAAAGGAAACGTCACAAATATGGTGGCCAACACAATCCCCGGCACGGCAAAAACAATTTTCATGTTATAGGCTTCAAGCCAAGGGGCAAACATTCCCTCCATACCGAACAGTAGCACAAACATCAACCCGGAGATGACCGGCGAAACGGCAAAGGGCAAATCGATCAGGGTCAACAAAATATTTTTTCCCCGAAATTCAAACTTGGCAATCGCCCAGGAAGCGGCGACCCCAAATACAAGATTTAACGGCACGGCAATCGCGGCCGTAAGTAACGTGAGGGCAATCGCAGCCTGTGCATCCGGTTCCGCAATCGAAGCAAGATACATCTCTATCCCATCCTGCAAAGCTTCATAGAATACGATAACCAGCGGAAGTACCAGGAAAAGAAGAAGAAAGAGCAAAGCCATACCGATGAGTACCCAACGTACAATTCCCTCTTTCTTTGATGCCACGTTGACGACTTCCGTTTGCCTTCTCGATGATACCAGAATCGGATTCGCCATCTCTTACCCCCCTTTGGCAGTACGGCGATGACCGGTACGCCATTGAATGATATTAATGAACAGGAGCATCACAAACGAGGCAAGCAGCATAACGACGGCAAGCGCCGTGGCCCCTGCGTAATCGAACTGCTCCAGCTTGCTCATAATCAGCAGCGGCGTAATTTCCGTGTACATCGGCATGTTCCCGGAAATAAACACCACCGATCCGTATTCTCCAAGCGCCCGGGCTAATGCCAGCGCAAACCCTGTCAGCAGTGCAGGGTACAACTCCGGCAGAATAACCCTGCGAAACGTCTGCCATCTCGTTGCGCCGAGCGAGGCAGCCGCTTCCTCCACATGTCTATCTACATCTTCCAATACCGGCTGCACCGTTCGCACCACAAAAGGCAACCCAATAAAGGTAAGCGCAACAATGACTCCGAGCGGCGTAAAGGCAACCTTGACGCCAATGGTCTGTAAATAATGGCCGACGACGCCATTCTCAGAATAGATGGCCGTCAGCGCAATACCTGCCACAGCAGTTGGCAGCGCGAACGGCAAATCGACCAGTCCATCAATGACTCGTTTGCCCGGAAAAGAATACCGAACCAGCACCCAGGCCACAAGCAGGCCGAATACAACATTAATCAGTGCAGCAGCAAAAGCGGCCCCAAAACTAAGACGATAGGACGCCAGTACCCTTTGATCCGTTATTGTCGACCAGAACGCCTCCCATCCCATCGTCGCCGTCTTTAAAAAGACGGCGGACAGCGGGAGAAGAACCAGTATGCTTAGATAAAGCAGGGTAAACCCTAATGATATGGAAAAGCCGGGTAGGACGCTGAATTGTTTCCATCCTCGTTTCATGTCTTTCTCCTTGTGTTACGGTTTGTAGATTTGGTCAAAGATGCCTCCGTCGGAAAAATGCGTCTGCTGTGCTTTCTCCCATCCGCCAAACAGTTCATCGATAGTAAATGTCGCAATTTTCGGGAATTGCTTTTCATACTTGGCTGCAACGGAAGCAGAATGCGGGCGATAGTAGTTTTTCGCGGCGATTTCCTGGCCTTCTTCTGAATATAAATACGAAAGATATTCTTCCGCCACTTTGCGCGTGCCGCGTTTATCGACGACTTTATCCACCACGGCGACAGGCGGTTCAGCCAGAATACTCAACGACGGGTTGACGATTTCGAAATTTCCTTTCCCCAGCTTATTAACGGCAAGCAGCGCGTCATTTTCCCATGTAATCAGCACATCACCAATGCCCCGTTCAACGAAAGTCGTTGTCGCTCCCCGCGCTCCAGAATCCAGCACCGGCACATTTTTAAGAATGCGTGTAACAAACGCTTTTGCCTGGTTTTCATCTCCTCCTTGCTTCTTCAATGCATAGCCCCAAGCCGCCAGGTAATTCCACCTTGCACCCCCTGATGTCTTTGGATTAGGCGTAATCACAGAGATGCCCGGTTTCGCCAAGTCATCCCAATCTTTGATTCCTTTTGGGTTGCCTTTTCGAACAAGAAAGACGATGGTGGAAGTATACGGTGAGCTGTTGGAGGCCAATCGTTTCTGCCAATCTTTTTGAATTAAACCCTTCTTTTGAATCGCATCGATATCATACGCGAGGGCCAGCGTAACCACATCGGCTTCCAAGCCGTCAATGACAGCCCGTGCCTGCTTTCCAGAACCTCCATGCGATTGCTTAATGTTTACTGTCTGCCCAGTTTTCGTCTTCCAATACTGTGCGAACGCCTTGTCATATTCTTGGTATAATTCACGCGTTGGATCGTACGATACGTTCAAAAGTTGCACGGTTTCTTTCGGGGGCGAAGCAGCGCCGGTTGTTGTCTGCGCCTCCTTGGAAGCATTGCCGCATCCGCTGAGTGCCAAAGCCAGCATACTAACAGCCAGGCCGCACAGTACCCCTCTCTTCTTTTTCTTCTGATTTTCTTTACCTGTTACCATTTCTCTTTCCCCTTTCTGTGTGTAATCTTCATACAAATAAAAACGACCTCTTCGGTAGTAAGAGGTCGACAAAAATGCAGCATAGGAACGTCGCACCTCTTATCTTTCGAAACAATGTTTCGCTGGAATTGGCACCGGTTGAACGTGTCAATGGTTGCCGAGGTTTCATTGGGCCAGTCCCTCCACCTCTCTCGATAAGAGTCTAAATATTTTTTATTTCATACAGGTATATTAATCCTTTAAAACTCAGTTGTCAACTATGCTTTGTTCGTTTTATATGTTTTTCACTCCTTCCTCATGCCATATACGGAGTACATGCTTTTGAATCTTCCCAACGGATGTTCGGGGCAGCTCGGTTATAAATTCTACATATTCATGAACTTTGAACCTGATCAGCCGGTATTTGCAGAAGGAAATGATCCCCTCTTCCGAAACCTGTTCATTCTCCTTTAGAGAAGAAATGTTTTATCAGGATGAAGGGCTGTCTTTTCGTTAAGCAGGTCTCGCAAGGTTCCATTTCCAATTACATCCATTCCATTTACCTCTTTCCATTAATCGCAAAAATTTTTACGAATGCAACTTTTTCAATTGGGCAAGTACCTTTTCAGGTTCCGCATTCCCGGGGATCATCCCGTAAGCGAGTCCTATAGAAGGGAGTTCAGAGAAATCGGAATTCCCCTCCCAAAAATTCCGATTTAATCCCCCTCCAATGGCAAGTCCCTTCTTCCAAAGAGGAAGCAAGTCGCTACTTTCGCTATCTCCATAGAGATAAAAATCTAGCTCATCCCCGTCCCCGGTAATTCCATGAGCTATTCCCTCCTGCTGGATTCCCACCGACCACTGATAGTGTTTTACTATATTGAATACGGGCTGGTAGAGAGACAGAGCTTCATTTAGATCTAAAAGTGGAGAATCACTCTCCATGATGACAATCGCCGATAGTCCTGAAGTAGAAAAAGACCGTAAATACTCGGCCAAATATATAGCTGCCGCCTCGATATCATCATCGCTTATCGGATGATCCTGATCAAGCTGCACCACTGAATCCAACCATAAAAGCAATCTTTGTGGAGAGGGGATCGCAAGTACGATAGGCGGATTTCCCCGATAAAGAGTTTGTAGTCCTGATAAAACATCCAAAAGAACCCTTCTCGGTTCTTCCAGTGCCAGCAGTTTTTTTAAGGCAAATGTCGGTTTTCTGCCCACCCACGGTTCCCTGACCTCCGGTTCACGATGAATAAAGTCCGCGTAGAAGTCAAGGATAGAAAGACTCAGCACATCTGAACGAAGCAGTCCCTGCCCCTGGCTATAGATGGAGATAAAGGTATCTGGATTACTCCATAAGTCTTCCCTGCCTGCTGCAAAAAGGCGGTTGGCATAGTCAAGAAAATCTAACCAGACTTTTCTCTTCGTATCGGACGGAAATAAAAACTGTTTAAAATTCATTCCTCATTCCCCCCTTCATTTTTATAGTAGCTGGAAAAGCCAGCAAAAAATGACTTGCTGACTTTTCAGTTAACTATATTAATTTTATCTAAAGATTAGGAATTAATTTTTTCTTTTAATTCTTGAAGTTCTTTTTCTA
>NZ_BJXX01000046.1 GCF_007991215.1 Aneurinibacillus danicus | reverse complement strand
TTATTAACTTATCTTATTTTTGCTCTTTACGTTAAAAGCACTGGCGAAGCTGTTTGTCAAAGAAACGCTTAGAAAACATTATATAACTGAAAAATCAGATGATATCTGGTTGTATCAGCTAAATAACGAAAGTCGACGATATTAATGGTAATGGTTCGGCACAACTCCCCATAATCCATACCCTCTTTCATCTGGAATGATGAATTAAATTTCTTCTTCAAAACGTCTTACATTATCATTTTTTCCAGATTTTACACTGGATATGATTTGTTTTGAAAAGACCCATGATACATCCGTGCTTGTCGATCTTGCACATCTTCTTTTGAACTATCGATTCCCGTCGTAATACGAAAAAAATCCTTAAAATTAAGGACCTAATGAAACTCCTCGTCATTAAATATCGTTTATTTTGATCTGTGCAATAGTCTGAGTGGTTAAGGGGATTAAGAATAGGGCACTATATAAATCCCCTCGTTTTCCTTCCATTCAGCATATAAAATGTCTTTCACTTGATTTATCCCATGAGACTGTATCTGCAGCTCCAACCATTTTTTATCAAAACCTACAGCTTTAAGATTGTCCCAAATAATTTCCCCGTCAGTTATCAAAGTTGTTGGCAAATATACCGGTTTTGGTGTTAGATTCAAATCTTGTTGCTTTACGGTTTCATAGTTCGATTTTTTAAGAACGCTGATATTCCCGTTTGATTCCAATATGGCATATTCTACTTCACGCACCGAAAAAACATTAGCTAGCCGTAACATATACATCAAATCGTGGATATTAATCCTGTTCTTTTTTAATTCTTTTCGAATGATCCTTCCATTTCGAATTACGACAGATGGACTCCCGTCGATCAAACTTCTTATTTTCAAAGACTTCTGCCCTAAAATTTTCATGGTAAACATGAGCACTCCCCACAAAAATAAAGAGTACAGCATCGTTAGGACTGTTGCCTTTTCGTCATACAGTGCATTTCCTAAGATCTCTCCTAAAAAAATAGCAGAAATAAAATCAAACGGGGTTACCTGACTGAATTGTGTTTTTCCTAACATCTTGGTAATGATGAACAGGCCAATAAAGCCCAATAAAAGTTCAATCGTTAAATGGAGATACAAACGTATTCCCCCTTTCTACCGCCGGATAAGCATCAAATGTAAGGGAAACGATCTTGATAGCTCTTGATTTTTTGTGCCGTGTTATGAATTATCGCTTCCATATAACCCATCCAAAAAAATATATTTATATGGGTATTATTAACTCCCTTCGTAGAAATATTCCTACAAGACACCATATTTGCCGTAATGCATTTTAAGCCTCCACTTTCATTTAAGATTTTCAAAAGTAACGCCTATTTGTATGCATAAGATGATTCATCGGAATAGGAGGGAGCCTTACATAGCCCGAATCAGAATCAAGCTTAGCACACCCGCCTCCAATGAAAATTTGAACTTTACTCCCCGAGCGTATCATTCGAAATTCCAAGCGTATACGCACGTCACAGTTTGCATATGTTATAGGATAAACAAGGAGGAATTTCAGTTGGTGTGGATTCTTTGGCTGTATCTATTCAATACGTTCTTTATGTTAATCGTAGCGATCCGCGAGGTACGCCGGCCGGCCAAGGCTTTGAATTGGCTAACCATCTGCCTCATTTTACCTGTCATCGGTTTCGGACTCTATCTCAGCACATCAAATCCCGTGCGTATCCGTCGAGAAAGACTGACGTCTCCGCATAATGAGTCGGACACGTTGCCTAATTCATTCAGCCGCTCAGCCTCCGTCATCGCTCATGCTTTACGGCATTTGACCGTGCATGGCCTTCGGGCTGGCCGAGTTCAAGTACTTACGAACGGCATTGAAACATATGAAAAACTCATCGAATCCCTACAGAACGCCCAAAAAACGATTGATCTGGAATATTTCATATACCGGGATGACCAAATTGGCAGACGTATCACGGATCTGCTGATCGAACGGGCCGCGGCCGGTGTGCGGATCCGCTTTGTGAGAGACGGTTGGGGGAGCCGGAAATTTCCGCGGACTCAGATCATTCGGATGATGGATGCAGGGATTGAATGCCGTACGGTTTTTCCCATGCGCTTCCCTTGGGTATTGTCCAATTGGAATTACCGGGATCATTGTAAGATCGTCGTGATCGACGGAAAGGAAGCTTTTACAGGTGGTATTAACGTCGGGTATGAGTATACGGGATTAAAACCGAACGTAGGGTTCTGGCGCGACACCCATGTGCGAATCGTAGGTGAAGCTGCAGTTGATTTGCAGGCTGTCTTCGACGCCCATTGGAACATCGCTTCGCCGGAACGGAGGAAGACGAGGACACGCTGGAACACAAAAGTTGAGGGTACGCGAAAGCCTATTCAGGGTCCAAGGCATATATCGCAGAACATTGCTCCATCCGGCAGGACCGCTCTTTCCGGATGGTCCACAGAATGGGGCGCTGAGTTGGGTACCATAAATGGCAACGACGTTGACACCGTCCCGAGCACAGAGGCGTTGCAGAAAGCGTATGTGCAAACGTTGGAAGGTAATCCTGGAATCCCTACTCAAGTCATCCGGCAGGCGTACTTTATTTGCGTGACACAAGCGGCCCAGACCATTGACATCACCACCCCCTACTTTGTACCCGATGCAGATATCATCATGGCGATAAAGACAGCCGTGGCGCGCGGTGTGCGTGTAAGATTGCTGGTTCCTCGCCAAGTGGATCTCTCAACCGTGATCGTGGGCGCTGCAAGCCGTACTTACTATGGAGAACTGTTGGAAGCCGGGGTCCATATCTACCTGTACAACAAAGGTGTGTTGCACGCGAAGCTGATGATCATCGATGGGGAGATTGCCGAAGTAGGCGCCGCAAACTATGATATGAGAAGTTTTCGCCTGGATTACGAGGTGTGCGAAGTCTTGTACAGTGCCGACGTGGCGCGGGAACTCACGGAACAATTCGAGCGCGATCTCACTGATTCCGTACCGTTGCGCATGGAAGATTTGCTTCGGCGCTCCCGTTCACAGCGCATTCTCGATCAAGGAGCACGCCTGCTTTCCCCGTTGTTATAGCCCGCACACGCTCCGCTGCTTCGCCGCACTTTGGACCATGCACAGTGGGTCGGGCTATTCACCTTGGCTTTGGCATTTTTGGGGGAAGAAAGAAGAACTTCAGAATAAGAAGTTAAAAGCAGTAGCCACTCATAAAGATACAGGGGAAGAGGCAGATCCTTTAGGGAAATACATGTACACGGCCCCCGAGCTTACGTATAGTCATATACTCGTCAATGTCTCACCCGTCTTATGCGCCCGCCAATCGCCGTCTGCTACAAACACACCTTCCTTATCCAGCCACTCTCGCTTTTCATTTTTCCTCCTTTGTAGCGATGTTAGAGTGGTTTCCGCAAAGTTGGTGGCCCTTCTGTTCGTATTCTTTATAAAGAGAGCCGGCCTATCGCTCAATCTTGAATATCGTTCTTATATCAATCATTACATCCTCAAATACGAATGACTTTAGCTCGTCCTTTTCTCCGTACGTTGTCCTTTTAGTAAAATAGCCATCACTCAAGCCGTGAACATGAATCATTTTGTTCACCGGATCTACAATCCAGTATTCTTTAACACCAAACTGCTGATATACAGCGAATTTTTCGTTGTAATCCTTCAGAGCGGTTGAGGGTGACAATACCTCCACCACTAATGTCGGTGCACCGTAGCACCCTTTCTTTGTAATTTGCTTCTCATCACAGATGACTGAAATGTCCGGCTGTACGACATGGTCCGGATGCTCATAGTTTCCGTTTTCGCTAAAGAACACGTCAAATGGCGATACAAATACACGGCAATCTATATTTTTAAAGAAATTCCGTAAAGCAAAGAAGAGCTCCCCAACAATAAATTGATGTTCTGAAGAGGGAGCAGGAGTCATATTGTATGCTTTGCCATGAATCAGTTCCCATCTGCCTTCCCATACCAGCCAATCCTTATATGTGTAGGTTTTGGATTCGTCAGGAATTTTCACCGTTCATTCCCCCGTGCCGTTGCATTTATTGTTATTATACCACACGGCGAAACCAGCCCTTTCAACAATAAAACAGGTGCGCCGGACACCGGCAGTCTGACGAGCCGAATCCGCGCACCGGAATAGCACCCTGCTTCTCCTCCAGCAGGCGCGCAAATAGACCGCACTCCCCTTCTTTCCCAGAGTACGTACACACTTCCGTAATCTCCGCATAAGGACGCAGATAATCCAGATGCCAGCGCAGCGGCTTCTCTTTTCGGATGTGCCGATTAATCCTTGCCTCGATATTGCGCTTGGCGCTCCCGACATAGATGTATATGCCTGCAGAAAATATAAAGGTGCCCAGCCTGCCCACCGTAATTTTCACTGTTTCAGGCAAGTACATCTCAATACTATAGAGCGTGTGCTTCGGATTAACCTTCCACTCCATCCTGCCTATGATCCCTCTCTTTTTTAACGAGTTCAAAATAAATGCGACGTATCTCTCCCTGAATCCGTTCCAAATCCGCAAACTGGTGACCGCCTTTAGCAAACGATACGAACGTTCCGCAGCCAACCAGCATTTTCTTCGTCTGCGTATGGTCCAGCCGCTCATCGTCCTCGCATACGAAAGCATGCAGCAGCCCGTGGTCGCCTTCCAGATATACTTCCGGAAACATGTCGCGTAATTGCTTAATGTGCTCTTCTGTAAACACGAAAGGTTCGCCGGTATTGTAATTGACGTTATCACCCAGGCAGTCCATCAACGACGCGAACGGCATAAGCGAAGGATTCAGCAGCACGGCATGGCAGCCGTATTTGGCAGAAAGATAGTAGGCATAGAAGCCGCCCAGGCTGGATCCGACCAGTAAAATCGGCTCCCCTTTATATTTTTCGACAATGCTTTCCAACTCCCGAATCGCAGCCCTCGGTTCAACGGGCAAATCGGGCGATAGGATCATTTCCCCGGGAAATACGCTGCGTAAAAACGCATGCTTGGTATTGTCGCCTGAAGAGGAA
This sequence comes from Aneurinibacillus danicus, assembly GCF_007991215.1. Classification (GTDB taxonomy): domain Bacteria; phylum Bacillota; class Bacilli; order Aneurinibacillales; family Aneurinibacillaceae; genus Aneurinibacillus; species Aneurinibacillus danicus. Next base: position 24,588 of record NZ_BJXX01000046.1, on the reverse strand, counting down.
AATCCATGAATGTTTACTAGCATACATACCTCCCCGACTATGTTTTAGTGGTGAAAATCAGGAGTAAAGAAAGAGGCGAAGAGGAAAGAAGATCCAGGGTAGAAAAAGGCGTTCGCCTTTTTTCCCATTGAAATCATTCCTTCATTCTCTTCCCTCTTTTCCTTTATACCACAAAAGTCAGCCGTCCTTCCCTTTATTTTCATGTCGGGGTTACTGCTAAAAAGCTATGGTGGTTTTGTTTATCTGCTCACATTCGTCAAAGGTTTAATATGAAGCTGATAATCGACGTTAATCTCCATTTTCTTCCAGTAATTTAACCATTCTTTTTCACTGATTGGCTTCGTAAAGGGGGTAAGTGAGAATTTTCCTAATTGCAGAGGATCCACTTTCCACTCTTGCATTTTTTTTAGTAACTTTGTTGTTTGTTTTTCCAAATAAGATTCGATCTCTTTATTGAGAATAGCTAATTCATCATTTCTGAGTATATTTTTAACCCCTCGGTATTCCTCGAGTCTGCCGTTCAGATCGATTTTGATGGAAATCGACGAATATTTTCCATCTAATTCCATATGGACATTGGAACGAACATTACCTATGGTTGTTGATAATTCTGGTATAGGGAAAAGTTTAAGGTAATGATCGTTGTCAATGAGTTGGAAGATTTGATCGTCCATGTTTTTGACGGTCGCTTTTAGTTTGTCATGCCGGAAAAAAGCAGTACCCTCGTATGTGAAATTTTCATTGCTGACCTTGAAGACTGGCATGATCGGATATGAAAATGGGGAGTATAACTTTTTTTTAAATTGATGCAAATTAACTACACTCATTTCACCTTGATTATTTTTCTCGTAGTGTTTGAACATGCGATAAAGAAAATAATCAAGTTTTTCTTGTTTATCCAGTTGATTTTTTATGTAATCTTCAAAATTCCCTTTCACAATCACGAGATAAAGGCGTTGGGAAATAGCAGGGTCTGTCAATAAAGTATTAATCAGTGAAATGACTCCTTTTTTAGCAAGTTCTTCATTGATTAACACAATTCGAGTTTGTCCGGTTTTCAATTCACGATAATACTTTAAATTAAATTCCTTTCCCCCCTGCTTCAGCAGGTCAACTCGTAGGGTGAAAAGACGCTTTTTTTCTTTAATCAGTGGCGGCACCAACGTGCTGATTTTTAACTTTCCTTCTCCCCCATCATTGATAGACCAGAAAATCACAGGGGCGATTTCTTCGATCATATTGTTCTCCATAGTTGGGAAACATCCTGTCGTCAACACGATACTGCTCAGCATGGCCAATAACACAGCCCGTTTTATATGCCCCATGCCTAGATATGCCCCTTTCGTTTGATGGCAATCAAAAGGAATGCTGGAACTAAAAAGTAAGTTAATGCCCCTAACCAAATCTGAATGTCTACCCAAATGTTCGGTTCTGCTCCTGCTTTCCAGAACCACTCATTTACAATGATCATACATATAAAAATCGTAATACAACTTGTCATAAAACCGATTCGGGTGGTCTGTTCATGTAATCTTCCTACGATAATTCGGACAGCTCCATAGAAGTATAACAAGAAAATGGAAATGGCAAACACGAAATGAAACATATGTACAGAGATCAAAATAATATCAATTCGATCAAAAACGGGAGACTGCAGGTATCGGATCATATCAATCACTGGAAACTTGCTTTTGCTCAAGTAATTGGAACCAAAAAATAATAACGATGCAACAAACAAAAGTAAATATTCAAGGACAGACATCGCATTCGCTATTGTCAAATATTTCAGCATCTTTTGTTTTGAGTTTAACCAAGGAACCAAGCATATTAAATATTCCGGTCCTGACAAAGATGACCAAATGAATAGCAACCCTTTCCAGGAATGCATCGACCAGTCTACCGGTATCAAGGGATATAAATCGTATAGAGAAGCAATCGGCGGAAAGAAAAAGGGAAAATACACTAAAATAATCCACACAGTACTTAAAAATGCAATAACGACAAAGCGTATCGTTTTCTCCATTCCTTGAGCGGCTACATACCAGCTAATCAACAAAATAAAAAGAATCATCCAATTAGTATTCATCAAGGGAAATATAAATTGATAAACAACTTCCACATAACCTAGTGCGATTACGGTTATTTTGATTAAAATTACAAATAGCCCGATAAAAGCAAAAAAACGAACCATCCGTTCACCAAAAAGCTGCACAAACCCTTGATAACCTTTTGCTGAATAATCCGAAGCAAACCATTTTGATAGCATCGTTAGATTGATCTGCGATAAAATTCCTATGGCAATAATTCCCCAAATCATGTAGGGATGAACCAAATGCGAGGGCATGATTAGGATAAAGTAGAGCATTTGAAGCCGGTTCACCATGAACATAACATACACACCGCTAGAGGTAGACGTTTTATCATATAACGAAAATGCTGTCACGTTATCTTCTCCTTCGGCTGTATCGCCATTTCTGCAGGGGGCGTAAATAATCGGGACGAGTTTTCATCCAATGTAAGGGACCTCGAATAAAAAGATCAATCCAATCCTTCCCGTAAAAGGGAGCTACCGGTGCAAAATAAGGTTGTTTCAGTGAAGTAAGTGCATTCAGATGAGCTAGAAGTCCTATCATCCCAAACACGATTCCCAGAACTCCCAGAAAAGACGAAAGTATAAGAAAAGCAAATTGAATCAACGTGGTTGATTTGGTCATCAGATAATTGGGAACCAAAAACGAAGCAATGGCGGAAATACCGACCACAACAATTAACACTTTGCTGACGAAGCCGGCTTCAACCGTAGCTTGCCCAATGACAATGCCGCCAATCACGCCTAATGTTTGACCTGATTTTGTCGGCATTCGCAGACTTGCTTCTCTTATAATTTCCAGGGTGATCAACATCAGAAACGCTTCCCAAAATGGAGTTAAGGGCAATTTGCTTCTGGATTCCAATAAAACAGAAAAAATTTCCAGCGGAATCATCTGATAGTGATGTGTGGTTAACGCTACATAAAGAGGTACCGTTGTTATCGAAAGAAAGTAGCTTATATATCGAATGCAGCGCAAAAAACTGGCAACTAGCCAACGATGGATGTAATCCTCAGGAGATTGGAAAAGATGAAAAAATGTCATTGGAGCAACTAAGGCAAACGGCGTATTATCTACCAGAAGAGTAAGTTTACCGATACCCAAAGAAAAAGCACAGACATCCGGGCGGTCGGTTTGTTGAAACTGTGGAAATACGCTATGAGTATGATCTTCCATGAAAGTGGCAATATGGGACGAATCAAGAAACAGATCAAAATCAATAGTAGAGAGTTTATTTCTTGCAATGGAAATAAATTCGGGATTGATCAATCCTTCGATGTACATGAGTACAACCGTTGTTTTACTTAGAGAACCGACTGTAAATTTCTCCGTTTTTAATGTGGTCAAAGGAATCCGACTGCGAATCATTGTAATATTCTGCTCTACTTCTTCACTGAAGCTGTCTTTCGGACCGTATAAAATGGTTTCCGTTTGAGATGTTTCGATGGCACGACTCAATGGATTTTCGAGACGAGCGGCCCACCATTGATTCTGCAAAGAGTCATTCAGAAGAACGGACCCTAACATCAGTTGTTTTTGTGCCTCCTCCAAAGTGATAATTTTTGATACTTTGGAGGCCGCAATACATTCATAAATCGTGTCTTGAGAACAGCGGGTCAACGGTTCGATAATGGCTTCATTCAAACGCTCCTGGTCGATTAACGTTCTTATGTACAGAAGTGTAACCTTTTGATCATTTTTGGTGTTGCGTTCAATGATTTCTGCATCATCCATGTTGGCTACAGTATGTCTAAGGGCATCTATCGTTACAGCTGCCTGAGCCGTATTTCGAGGTTCATTTTTCCCATGCTCGGCCTTACTCCTACTCTTTTTCCAAAACATCAATCCCCATCACCTTATGGAATATATTTGACAATGCAATTCATTGACCACTTTTATTATGATCGGTTCAACTTTAGTTAATACTTGTCCATTACCAAAATACGTGCTTTATTTTTATAAAAAGAAAAATCAGGAGCCCCTCCTCAATGGGAAGAAACTCCTGATGGCTCCATCCATCCTATTCACTTATTCTCCTGCAAACGCCTGCACCTCATCGAGCGTAGGAAGCGCGGAAATCGCTCCGCGTTTTGTCGTCGTCAGCGCACCTACCGCATTCGCAAAACGAATCATGCTCGCCAATTCGTCTTCCGGCAGTGCAGCCAGCGTCTCCCGTCTCACACCGGCTTCAACCAGACGATGCAGGAAACCGCCGACAAATCCGTCACCTGCGCCGGTAGCATCAACCACCTGAACAGAAAAACCGCCAACCCGCTTCATCATGCCGCCCGACCGCACATATGCACAGCCCTCTTTGCCCAGCGTTACAAGCAGCAAGCGTACGCCCTGCGCAAAAAACCACTCGGAACCTACTGCCACGTCAGACTCACCGGTCAAAAAAGTAAGCTCCTCTTCGCTCACTTTCACGATATCCGCAAGCGGTACGTGCGTCCGGATCGTCTTGCGCGCTTCCGCTTCGCCGCCCGGCCACAGCGGCAGGCGCAAATTCGGATCATAACTGATAATAAGCCCTTTCTCCCGCGCCAACCGGGCCGCTCTCACCGTTGCACTCCGCGCCGGATCGGCAATCAATGAAATCGATCCAAAATGAAACACCGCTCCGTTCTCAAATGCCTCATGCGTAATCTCGTCTTCTGCCAGCAGCATGTCCGCCGAAGGATCGCGATAGAACAAAAAATCACGCTCGCCATCCTCTTTCAGCGACACGAATGCAAGCCCCGTCTTTGCCTCGTTTGTCCGGCGAATCTCCCGCGTATCCACACCGGCATCTGCCAGTGTTCGAACCAGAAAATCGCCGAACGGGTCCGCTCCGACTTTCCCGAGAAAGCGGGACGACCCGCCAAGCCGCGCGACGGCGGCGGCCACATTGGCGGGTGCGCCGCCCGGGGCTTTCTTAAAGGACATGACATCTTCAAGCGCCTGCCCGTTCCTTTCCGGCACAAAGTCAACCAGCATCTCTCCAAGCGCAAGTACGGTCTTCATCGTCTCTCCTTTCCCTTACAGGCCCGCACCCACATGGGCGGCCGTCTCCAGGTCCGCCTCGTTGCTGCGCGGGAACAAAATTTTCGCATTGCGCGCCACCACATTGCCTCCCCGATCGCGCAGCTCGCCTTCAATTCTGTATACGTCGTCCGTCAGCGGCAAATCGAGCACCGCCTGATCGAAACAGCGGGATGAATCCGGCTCGATGAGCGGCGCCAGTACCGCCCGTTCCTCTACTACCGTACCGTCCGGTGCAAGCAGGCGGTATGCAATCTCATGTCCTTCCAGCTCGCGGCGGTAATCGTTCACCACCCATGCTTCCATCGTCACGCGCAGCGTGTCCTCAAGCTGTTCTACGTGTCCGGCAAACGATAGCTGCAGCGGCGCGAACGCGTGGACGACCGCATAGTACGCTTTTTTCGGGCGGCGGTAATAGTCGATAATCGCCCAGTCAATCGCCGGCCATGTATTGACGAAATGGAACTGCATAACGCCGTTTACATTGCGGTACTTCTTGCGGCGCAGCGCTTCGGTATGTTCCTTGTAAAACTGTACCTGATAATCCTGCGTACGCTCCACCAGCTCTTTCAGCGTGGCCGGATATTCGCCCATTATCTTGGCGTAGATGTTATTCTGGAAGCCGCGCGTGCGCCAAGCCTCCACATCCAGCGGCCAGAGCTGCTCTTCGGCAAGGAACTCCTTAAGCGATTCTTCAGCGGGCAGCGACTGTGTACCGTATTCGGTAACGAACATCGGGTTGTAATGTTCCGCATCCGCAATCTTGCCCCAGTACCAGCCGACCCAGTTGACGCTAAGATGGTTCGGCACGTATTTCGCGAATTCTTCCCACGTCGCAAAGAATGCCGGAAGGTCTCCCCGGTCAATCAGTACCGAATCTTTGTGTACAGGGCGCGTCGCATCCATGGACTTCACCGTTTCCATCAGGACATTGTCGAGCTTGTTGTAGTCATGGAAACGGGATTCGCTGTGACAGCACCAGAGCACGACCGACGGGTGATTGTACAGCATCTCCACATACCGGCGCGTCACATCCGCCGCCCGGTTGATGAATTCGCCGTCAGAACGGTACCCCCACTGGAACGGCAAATCCTGAAAAATCATAATACCCCGCTCATCGCACAGGCGGTAAAACTCCGGCTTCTCGGCATGCGCAAACAGACGTGTCATGTTCATATACGCGTCAAGCATCATCTGAATATCGCGCTCATAACGGCCGGGTGTCATCAACGAGAGAAACTGGTCGGACAAATAGTTGTTTCCTTTAATAAACAGTCGTTCGCCGTTCAGATAGAAGCCCCATTTCTCATCGCGTTTGACCTCACGGATGCCGAATACTTCCTCTGCCGTATCGACAGGCTCGCCATCGATCCATACTTCAAACACGGCCCGGTACAGGTTCGGATGTCCCAAATCCCAGCTCCACCAGAGGGCGGGATTGTGCACGGTCATCCGCAGCGCCTGATTCGTCGAACCCGGACGCAGAAACACAGGCATAGTCTGCGTCATGCTTACGGTATTTTCTACCGTAAAATTGTGGGGGACAAGCCGCACTCTCAATTCAATGTCTCGCTCATCCCCTGTCTCATTGTGCACCTCTACATCGAAATATACGTTCGCTTTTGTATAATTGTCCCGCAAATGAGGTGTAATGCGTACACGCCCCAGATGGACCGCAGGCTTTGCCACCAGCGTTACGTCCTGCCAGATGCCGCCCGGATTGATGAGCGGATTCGGGTACTGCGCATTGGCTGCGGACGGCACCTCCGGACAATCCGTCAGCCCTTCCTGACGTACCGGAAGACAGTCCCAGTGATACAGCCCGCCTTTGACAATCTCTTTGCGCTCGGGCTTTTTATCGATGGCGGACGTCACTTTTACAATTAATTCATTTTCTGCCGCAAACCGCAGGAAAGCGGTTACAGGGAATGCAAATGAATCGAAGTCCCCTTCGTGTGCACCCAGGTATACACCGTTCAACCATACCTCGGAAAAGTAATCTACTCCTGCAAAATGCAGAAAATAACGGACACCGTCCTGCTTCTTTGGTGCATGGAACGTTCTGCGGTACCACATCACACCCTGGTGGTGTTCAAAACCGGCCTTCTGCCAGTGGGAAGGCACGGCAATCTCTTGCCAGGATTGTTCGTTCGATGCGTAGACGATCTTATTCTCTATGCTGTTTTCAAATGTATTATCTTTATCGGGCAGGCATTGCCATACGCCGCGTAAGCTCCATTGCTGATGCATATAGGACCACCTCTACCCTATACAAATACGCTCTCTTTTTGTTCCCGGTGACCGATTATCTCTGTGTTTTTTCAATACAATAGCCTAACTGTAAATCTTTTTCGGTAAAGCGTCAATGGGATTTCTACGATTTATACTATAACAATATTTCAACATGCATGAAAGGCGATTTGCCCGCGGCATATCGTAAGAACAACCTCATTTTTCCTGTCCAAAACGACAAGGTCGGCGTCTTTTCCGGGAGAAATGCTTCCTTTGCGGGCAAACAGTCCGAGCTGCTTCGCCGGATTGACGGCGGTCATATGGACAATGTCTTCGAGCGGGCAACCGGTAAAACGCAGCATATTCGTAACGGCGTCTTTCATCTTGACGATGCTGCCGGCGAGCGTTCCGTCCGCAAGCAGTGCCTGTCCTCCCCGGACGGCCACTTCCTGGCCACCGAGCTCATATATGCCCTCACCCAAACATTTGGCACGCATCGCATCCGTAATGAGAATCAGCCCTTCTCTGCCTTTCTGCCGGTAAGCCAGTTTCACCATTTTCGGGTGGACGTGAATACCGTCTACAATCAATTCCGCAAGCAGTTCCGGATGAAGCAGCACCGCACCGGCCACCCCCGGCTCACGATGGTGCAACCCTCGCATCCCGTTAAACAGATGGGTGGCGTGCCTAAGTCCGTGCCGCACGCCTTCCGCCACTTCCTCGTATGTGGCATCCGAATGGCCAACGGACGCTACTATACCGCTGCGAGCAAGATGAGATACAAACTCCATGCCGCCTGACCGCTCCGGCGCGACCGTAACCAGCCTAATCGCTCCGTCCGCAATCCCCTGCCATTTCTCAAACAAATCGATGTCCGGATGAAGCATCTTATCCGCAGGCTGGGCGCCCGCCCGCTTCGGCGAGAGAAACGGACCTTCCAGATGCACGCCAAGCACCTCCGCCATCCCCGGCCCGTTTGCCTGTTTACGATAGGCGGCGACATTCGAAAGCGCCCGCTCGATCGCTTCCGCCTCCTGCGTCATCGTAGTCGCAAGAAAGGCTGTAGTGCCTTCCCCCGGCAGGTGTTCCGCGATGATGCGCAGTGCCTCGGACGTGGCATCCATCGCATCCGCTCCGGCCGCTCCGTGAATATGCAGGTCAATCATGCCGGGAATCAAAGCATGGTCATTCGAAAAAGAAAACACCCTGTCGTACGTTTCTTTTTCTTTAAAGTCAACCATCCTTCCGACTTCATGAATCATTCCGTTCCGGAGCACAATATATCCTTCATTAATCACTTGCCGTTCTGCATAAATTCGGACATGGGTAATGAGGACGCTTGTCAGGTTCATACGCCCGCTCCTCCTTCTTGGATCTGTATATAGATAACGTTTGATGTTTCAACATTTATATAGTGGTGAGAGATAAGAGAGGTGAAGGAAGAAGAACAAATAAGATGGAGGAAAAAGGCGAAGGCCTTTTTCTTCCCTTGATCTTTTTCCTCTTCTCCTCTTTCTTTTCTCATGATTTTCACAGAAAAAAGCAATCCGTGTTTCGAAACATAGATTGCTTTTTACGCTTATTTCATACTCATGGGTTAGTGGATGTCCCGCTTCTTGAAGTTTCCGCCCTTCACATTGTTAATCGAGCCGACGGCCAGAAACGCCTTTTCATCAATGTCCTCAATAATTGATTTCAGCTTCGCTTCCTCCAAACGGGTGATGACGCAGAAGATGACCTTTTTATCCTCCCCCGTGTAGGCGCCTTCTCCGTTTAAGTAGGTAACACCGCGTCCAAGACGGGCCAGCAGCGCATCCCCAATCTCCCGGTGCTTGTCGCTGATAATCCACACGGAACGGGACTCGTCCAGGCCCTGAATGGTTACATCAATCATTTTAAATGCAATATAGTATGCGATCAGCGAATACATCGCCCGGTCCCAGCCGAATACAAAACCCGCGCTTCCAAGAATGAAAATGTTGAAGACCATGACCGTCTCCCCCACCGAAAACGGGAGCTTCTTATTAAACATAATCGCAACAATTTCCGTTCCGTCAAGGGAGCCGCCGTAGCGGATGACCATTCCCACGCCGATGCCCAGGATAATTCCACCGAATACCGCAGCCAACAACGGATCTTCTGTTAGTTCCGATACAGGGTGAAGAAAGGATGTACCAATCGACATAACCGTTACACCCAGTAGCGTAGAGATGGCAAACGTCTTCCCGATTTCCTTGTATCCCATGATAAGGAAAGGAAGGTTCAACACAAAAAGAAAAACACCAAGGTTTACTCCCGTCAAATGAGAAAGGATAATAGAAATGCCTACGATACCGCCATCTATAATCTGGTTGGGCACCAGAAAAATCTCCAGGCCGATGGCCACCAGGCAAGCCCCCAGAACAATAAACAAGGTGCGTTTGGCAATCTTCGCTTTGGTCAGCTTTTTATGGGCCCGCTTATACTCTTGTACATACTCCAACAGCTAATCTCCCCTTTATTTCTTGATAAAATTTATCATCTTGCTTTATTTATTGTAACAAATAAATTTCTCGATTTGTATAAAGTATAACTTTTCCTATAATTTCATTCACAAAATCAATGAGAAAAACTCGCGGACGTTGCCGCTCGTCCTTTTTCCACATCGAAGACAAACGGTCGGCACACGCCTCGCGAGTTTTTCCTACACTATAACAAAAAACCCGGTTCATGACCGGGTTTTGCCTATTTTCTATTTTTTATTATACCGAAACCGCCGGTACGACATGCGCTTTTATTCTGAATTCCAGACTTTCCGGCACCCGATTCGCAATCTCCTCGCCAATCTTAATCGAAGCGGTAGCCGCCGGCGACGGAGCGTTGCATACGTGCATGGAACTTTTACCGGAGAAGATGGCGAAGTCGTCCACCATGCTTCCGTCGTGCATGAGCGCCTGTGCGCGTACGCCGGCATGAGTCGGGACAATGTCTTTCTCCGTTAGCTCAGGGATAAGACGCTGTAAGCTGTGCAGGAACGCCTGCTTGCTGAAGGAGCGTACCATTTCTTTCATGCCCTCTTTCATATTCGGCATGGCCATTTTCCAGAAGCCTGAATATGTTAATACCTCAAACACGTCTTTTATATCGATATCCTTCTTGGTGTATCCTTCACGTTTAAATGCCAGAACCGCATTCGGACCTGCATGCACTTCTCCGTTAATCATGCGGGTAAAATGAACGCCGAGAAACGGAAAATCAGGATTCGGCACCGGATAAATCAAGTGCTTAACGAGGTGGCGTTTCTCGGGCACCAGTTCGTAATATTCACCGCGAAACGGAACAATCTTCATGCCTGTTTTCATGCCGGTCATTTTTGCCACGCGGTCACTATGTAGCCCCGCACAGTTAATGAGGAAGCGCGCTTCGATGGTGCCGCGGTTTGTTTCGATTGTCACTTTGTTCGCTTCTTCCGCGATATTTTCCGCTTTTGTGCCAAGACGCAGCTCACCGCCGCCTTCCTGAATGATGCGCGCAAACGTGCGGGATACGCCTTTATAGTCAGCAATACCGCAGCTTGGTACGCGGATGGCTGCCAGTCCGGCTACATGCGGCTCAATTTCTTTCAGTTCTTCTTTATCGATTTTCTTTACATTCAGCTCATTTTGCAGACCGCGCTGGTATAAATTATCAAGCAGCGGCAGCTCTTTCGGCTCCGTGGCCACAATAACCTTACCGCATACGTCGTAGGCGATGCCATGCTCTTTACAGAATTCCACCATCGCGGCATTGCCTTCGCGTGCGAAGCGCGCCTTATAGCTGCCCGGTTTATAGTAAATCCCGGAATGGATTACACCGCTGTTATGCCCGGTCTGGTGGCGAGCCCAATCCTTCTCTTTTTCAATCATGATAATTTTCGCTCCGGGATACCGCTTTGTCAGCGCCATTCCGGTCGACAACCCTACAATCCCTCCACCGACTATCGCAAAATCATACATGCTGTCTTCCTCCTATATAAATCTACTTTAAAGATATCGGCATTCTTTCGTGGTTCGAAAAATCTCGCCATGTATGCTACCTAAGGCAGGTCTTCATGGGAAGGACCTGCCTGATTATTAGAATATTGAAGTTAAGAATTGAAAGGGAGAGATAAGGACGATTTATTGGAGGAAAAAGCGTTCGCTTTTTCCTCCCTTTACATCGTCCTCTCTCATCATCCTCTTTTCTATTCTCCTTTATTATATCATACGCGTGCAAAATATCCGCGCTGGCGCATCAACTCACGATGCAGTTCCGGATGCTTCTCGAATGCTGCGCGGCCGTGCATCCAGAACGTATTGTTCAGCATAACCAGGTCGCCAACCGGAAGTTTCAGAGCATGCGTCGCCGGAGAATTCTCCAGGGATTCGGACATCTCTTTTAAGTACATCGCCTCATCAATCGTTTCCGGATATGCGAATTGGTCGATAAAGCAAATGCACGGCTTGTTGTTGATTTCGTAGAACGTCGTGCGCTCTACGGTTTGCTGTACGTTTTTGCTCGGCGGCGCTTTGTACGTTATTTTCACGCTGGCAATCGGATGCTTGCTGAACTTATCAAGGTCTTCCCAATCGTCCAGGTGAAGGAGACGGGATTCTCCGCCCTTCGCATTCTTCTCGTCCATCTTCATCATCAGCAGCCAGTCGGTCGGCTCGTCAACGAATGTACCGTCTGTATGAAGTGTGAACAGGCGGTATGCCTGGCGCAGATAGGAGTCGCTGTTATCGGTGTCCTTCACCGTAAAACGTGCATAGAATGTGCCTGTCATCGCATCAAAGTTTGGAATGCCGATTAAGTGCGTTAATGCAGTTGCGAATTTCACGAATTCCTCGGTTTCTTCTGTTTGACCCTGTACGCCGATGGTGAAGCCCCCGGTTTCGCGCTCATTGAGGATATCACGAATGTTTTGCATAAACGACTGACCGAATAATTCTCTGAACTGGTACGCAAGCACCTGACGGGCATACGGTGTATATTGCAGCACTTGTTCACTTACATCTTTGCAACCTGCAAAGAACTGCTGAAGCAGTTGATTATCCAATTGGATATGGTACATTCTTTTGTGCTGCGGATGCGGCATGATTTCATAGCCTGGTTGCTTGGTAAGATACTTCATTTCCACTTTTGTTTCTGTTGCAATTGTCATGCTTAATTCCTCCTCCATTTTGCATCTTTTTAATTTGCTTCTATATTTGTAAGGCGACCGGCCGGGGTGGAGGCCGGCCGCCTTCCCTGCTCGTTCTTGCATTCGGTCAGCCGTTTGGTAGTCTCCCGCATAAAACAAAAAGCCAGTTACACTTCTCCCTCCATTATCTGAAGGATAGATAGTATAACTGGCTCTTATTTACGAAACGGCTTCGATTGCTCGAAGGGCAGTAAACTAGACAGTCTGTATTATGCGATTCATGCAGTTCATTAATAAGCTTTACTAATTCCACAGGTAAGACAGAAACCGGAATGCGAGAAGGGAAACTTCTCTGCAAGTTCTGACATTTTCTACTGTGCTTATGTCTTTATCCTATCGTATTGTTAACATTCTGTCAATAATCTTTTATACAATTTTTCTTGATTTTTTTATTTCTTTTTGTTCCGGTCGTGACGTATTCCCTTTCGCACGGTAAAACATAAAATAGGAGCCGACGACCAGAACGAAAATGAGTGAAGTCAGGTAGAACTGTAAACGCATGTCCTCGATGAAAGCCTGAGCCACAAAAATGGCGGCCAGCGCAACGATCGTTGCGTATGTTAAATACGGAAACAACCACATTTTCACTTTAAGAGCCGCCGGATTTTCTTTTTCAATTTTTCTTCTTTCGCGAATATGTGAAATGGCAATAAAGATGTACACAATCATCGTTACACCACCTGCACTGCTAGCCAGGAACACAAACAATTTATCCGGAGACATGAATTTAAATGTGGCGCAAACGTAAGCAAACAATGTGCTTGCCAGTACCGCCCAGACAGGTACGCCTCTTTCATTCACCCGCAGGAATATACGGTGGGCGTCTCCTTTTTGTGCCAGGGAATACAGCATGCGTGAGCTTGTATAAAGCCCCGAGTTTAAAACTGAAAGCAACGAGATGAAGACAACAATATTCATAATGGTTCCCGCTGCCGGCAGACCCGCCATATCAAATACGCTTGCATATGGAGTTTTCATCAATTCCTTGTCATCCCACGGCAGAACGGTAACCAGAATGGCCACGGAACCGACAAAGAACAAAAGAATACGCCATACTACACTGTTTATCGCTTTCATGACATTCTTTTCCGGATTTTCCGATTCTCCGGCCGCGATGGCAGCAACCTCGCTTCCTACAAGAGAGAACGTAATAAAGACAACACTCAGAAAAACAGGCAAAATTCCTTGCGGAAAGAATCCGCCGTTTCCGATAATGTTCGTAAGCCCCGGTGATTTGATACCCGGTACTAATCCGAATATCATAGCGACACCCAGGCACAGAAACACGACAATCGCGGCCACTTTAGTAAACGCCAGCCAGTATTCGAATTCTCCATACGATTTAACGGAATAAATATTTGTAATCGTCATCAAAAGGGTTAGCGTTAAACTTCCCACCCACACCGGGATTGAAGGTATCCAATCATGAATCATCGCACCGACCAGGGTTGCCTCAATCGCGACAATAATGACCCAATTAAACCAGTACAACCATCCGATTGTATATCCGGCCCACGGTCCGATGGATTGATGTGCATATGTGGAGAAAGAGCCGCTGTCAGGCTTTAACACAGCCATTTCTCCAAGCATACGCATCACAAAAACGACCATTAGCCCACCAAGGATATAGGATACGAGGGCAGCGGGCCCTGTTGAATTAATAATCGAGCCGCTTCCCACGAATAATCCGGCGCCGATAACCCCACCGATTGAAATCATCGTTACGTGTCTTGTTTTTAAATCCTTGTGCAGTTCTTGTTGTTGATTAGCCAAAATCCCACCCCTTTAAAATAAACATAGTAAAGTCAACTGAAAATACTGCTAAAAAAAAACAGATTTAATAAAAAATTTAGAATTTACAGTATAAATTTAGTCTGCAAAAAACAAGAGCAAAAGTCGAAGCCTGGTGAATGAAAAAGCCGTGGCGATGGAGTAAAGCAAGATAGAGTCAGATCTCCACCGCCGGCTCCTCATCCTGTCTCGCTTTTGCCCTGTACAAGAAGTGATGCTTTGATGTTGAAAGGATACAATGTCAGGACAAAGCGTGATGCGTTTTTAACTTGAAGATTTCTGAATATACAGCAAATACTGATTATGAAGATCACGAAGCGCAGCCACCAGCGCATTCTGGGCTTTTCCTTGGTAATAGTCCGCAATCCGCCGGCTAAGCTCATCGATTCCGTCCTGCAGACTGCATCCGCGCAACAGTTGGCCGATAAAATCCCGGCCATGATCTGTAGCAAGCGTACAGGAAGCTTCGAGAATCACATGATATTTTGCGTCCGCTTCCACCGTAATCGTAAGCGTATCAAAAATGCTGCGCGCCGCCATTCCCTGCGGCAGGCGGGCGTGACCCGCAATAAAATACGTTTTGCCTGTAAACATCCCTGCAACACCACTTTCCAGGAGAAATTTATTTCTCCTGATCATACCTTTCCATTTTGCGTACTGTCAATTTCCGCCGCAAAAGGTGGTTTACATCCGATCCATATAGACCGTTTTTATCTGCGTATAAAATTCAATTGCAGTTTTGCCTTGCTCACGGGAGCCGGTACTGGAATTCTTACAGCCACCGAACGGTACCTGCGGCTCAGCACCTGCCGTTTCCGAGTTCACGTGTACAATCCCCGCATCCATATCATCTACGAAACGCTGGGCCAGTGTGAAATTGTTCGTGCAAATGGCCGCGCTCAAACCGTATTCCGTGTCATTCGCCATCTCAACCGCTTCTTCGTAGCTTCTCACCTTAAACAGCGCGATAACCGGCCCGAAAATTTCCTCGCGTGCAATTCTGGCATCGACCGGTACATTCTCAAATACGGTCGGCTGCACGTAGAAGCCGTTTGCCAGTTCTTCATCCGCAGGCGCCTCTCCGCCGCACAGCAGCGTCGCCTCTTTCTTACCGGTCTCAATCATCGCCATTACGCTGTCACGCTGTGTTTTAGAAACGGCCGGTCCCATGAATGTGTTGTCGTCCAGCGGATTGCCCACTTTTAATCCCTTTACGCGCTCCACAAGCCGATCGCGAAACGCCTCATAAATGCCCGCTTCAACAATGACGCGGCTTGTCGCCGTACACTTCTGACCCGTAGAACGGAACGCACCGTTAACGGCAATCTCTACCGCTTTGTTTACATCTGCGTCCGCAAGTACAATCAGCGGGTTCTTACCGCCCATCTCAAGCTGTACCTTCTTGCCCTTGGCGGTCGCACGATCCTGGATTTGCAAACCTACCTGGTTGGATCCGGTGAATGAAATGGCCTTAATGTCCGGGTGTTCAACAATCTCCGCGCCTACGACAGATCCGCGTCCGAACACACAGTTAATCACACCGGCCGGGATGCCCGCTTCATCAAACGCCTTCATAACGTGGCAGACTGATTTTGGAGTAATGTCCGCCGGCTTAATGACAACGGTATTGCCGTAAATAAGAGCCGGCGCTATTTTCCACACCGGAATGGCAATCGGGAAGTTCCACGGTGTAATCAAACCGATCGGTCCAACCGGTACACGTGTGGTGTACAGGAACGTCTCGGGATTTGCGGAAGGGATAACATCTCCCACAGGTTGGCGAGCTTCCGCTGCGTAATACTCAAGGATGCTAATCGCACGCTGTGTCTCCCCGATACCTTCGGCCAGCGTTTTTCCCTCTTCCAGTGTCAGGTCACGGCCTATTTCCTGGAGATTCGTTTTTAAAATATCTGCCGCTTTCTGCAGATAGAAGGCACGCTGCTGGAAAGAGAGCTTTTTCCAGACAGGGAATGCTTTCTTTGCTGCAGCGATCGCTTCGTGTACGTCTTCCGCCGCGCTTATAGGGAATTCGCCCAACACTTCTTCCTGGTTATGAGGATTCTGATTTTCACTGTATTCTCCGGTTGAAGGCTCTTTCCATTGTCCGTTGATGTAGTTGTTGTAACGCATGGCTCTCTCTCCCATCTATAGAATTTATTTAGATGCTGTCGCAATCGCCTGCTCCAGAATGCCCAGACCTTTCTCCAGCTGCTCATCCGTAATAACAAGCGGCGGAAGGAAGCGGAGAACATTGCCGAAAATACCGGCGCTTAAACCGAGCAGTCCGTTGTTCCAGCATTCGCTGACCACTTTGGCGGTCGCTTCTTTCGCCGGCTCTTTCGTCGCGCGGTCTGTAACAAGCTCCATTGCTACCATCGCGCCGAGCCCGCGTACATCCCCAATAATGTCGTATTTGTCCTGCCAGTTTCGGAATGCGTCCATCATGCGGCCTCCGACAATCTGTGCACGCTCCACAAGATTTTCTTCTTCAATCACATCAAGCACGGCGAGGCCTGCGGCACATGCGACAGGGCTTCCTGAGAACGTACCGCCCAATTGTCCGGGTCCGGGAACGTCCATTAATTCCGCACGGCCTGTAATTGCGCTCAACGGCATACCTGCGGCAATCGATTTGGACAATGTCGTAATATCGGCGGCCACGCCGTAATTTTCCATTGCAAACAGTTTGCCTGTACGCGCAAAGCCGGTCTGGATTTCATCGGCAATCATGATAATGCCGTATTTGTCGCATATGCGGCGAACGCCTTGCATGAAGTTCGCAGACGGAACAATAAAGCCGCCTTCGCCCTGTACCGGCTCCATAATAACGGCCGCTACGTTATCCGGCGCCACTTCGCCTAAGAAGAACTGTTCAAAGTAATTCAAGATTTGTTCATCCACTTCTTCCGGCAGCATGCCCTGCGTCGCGCGGTAATAATAAGGATACGGAAGTTTATATGTTTCCGGGGCAAACGGGCCAAAGCCTTGCTTGTACGGATTTACTTTGCTTGTCAACGACATAGTCATCAGCGTACGGCCGTGGTAAGCGCGTTCGAAAGACACAACAGCGCTGCGCCCGGTTGCTTTTCGCGCAATCTTCACCGCGTTTTCTACCGCTTCCGCCCCACTGTTGGCAAACATCGTTTTCTTTTTAAAGCGGCCAGGTGTTTTCTCATTTAATTTCTCCGCAAGTTCAATATAGCTTTCATATGGCATTACATGGAAGCAACTATGAATGGAGGACGCCGCCTGCTCTTGAATGGCCTGTACCACTTTCGGGTGGCAGTGCCCCACGTTCTGCATGCCAATGCCACCGGCAAAGTCAATTAATTCATTGCCGTCCACATCTATAATGGTAGCGCCTTGCGCAGAACCTACATATAACGGCGTTACATGATACGGGCCTATTGCAACTGCATTCTGGCGGCGCGCATGGAGCTGCACCGATTTTTGACCTGGCATGGTTTTCATATCCGTTGTCATATTGTTTCTCCCTTTCTTGCTCCCCAATATTTGTTTAACTTGCGTACTACCGTAGACTGATTGACCTTTAATACTTCAGCGCAGCGATACGTATTTTCATACTTATCGTATGCCATCGTGAGGAGCTGCTTTTCTACTTCTTCTACCGCCTGCTTAAGCGGACAAAGTCCTTTGACTTTAATCATCGGCGCAGCACGGTAACCGCCGCTATCTCTTGCAATGTTCACGGGAAGGTGATGAGGAAGAACCTCGCTCCCTTCACTGGTAACAATCAAGCGTTCCACCATGTTCTCCAATTCGCGCACATTGCCCGGCCAGTCGTATGAAATCAATAATTCGATGGTGTCTTCATGGAATGTCTTTACAAGTCCGTATTTCTTCGCAAAACGCGCCACGAAATGCTGGATAAGAGCCGGAATCTCCTCTTTACGCCGCCGTAGGGGGGGAACGGAAATCGGAATGACATGCAGCCGGTAGAACAAATCTTCGCGGAAACGCCCTTCCGCAATTAACTTCCGCAAATCCTGGTTTGTGGCGGCAATAATCCGGGTGTTTACAGTCAGCAGCTGGTTGCCTCCCAGCCTGCGGAACGTATTGTCCTGCAGAAACTGTAACAGCTTGACCTGCACATTTACCGGTATTTCCCCGATTTCGTCCAAGAACACCGTCCCTCCGTCCGCAATCTCAAGCACACCTTTCTTTGCGGTGTTCGCGCCCGTAAATGCCCCTTTCTCATAACCGAACAGCTCGGACTCAATCAGCGTTTCCGGAATCGCACCACAGTTGATATGCACGAAATTCTTGTCATGACGGTGACTTGCCCGGTGCAGACGCTGGGCGATCATGCCTTTCCCGACTCCGGACTCCCCGATAATTAGCACCGTAGAGTCTACATGGGCTACCCGCTCAGCCAATTGGTAAATCTGCTGCATTTCAGGAGACAGCACGACCATGTCGGCCTGCGTTTCTCCTTTGTTCCGCTTAAGCTTCTCAAGCTCGATCCGGTATGCGTCCAGTAGACTTTCCGTTGTCTCCAGACGCTGGCGCAGCATTTCCACTTCCTCATACTCGCGCGAGTTAAAAATAATGCGGTGAATGCTCCCATCCGGGTTAAATACCGGGTTGCCGATAACATACAGCTTTTTGCCATTCGCAGCGACCTGCACACCCGATACTTTGGTGCGCTTCTCGATGATCTCAGGTGTTAGACTCGGCGTAAAACCGCCTTCCTCAGCCAAATCCGTCGTCTTCATGCCAAGAAGCTCTTCCATCTTCTTTCCATACAACTGCTCGCTTTTCGGTCCGGCGCGTAAAATGCGCCCCTCTCCATCTGTAACGAGAATTTCGTCAAACGACGTATCAAAAATGTTTTCCAGCTCAAAATACTGGTCATCGCGTCTAAGGACAAGAAAATCCGCTGTGTGAACACCACCTTCTTCATACCGCTTCCATTCTCCGCGCAGCGAAAAAGAAGGCATTCGAATCTGCGTCTCCCAGTAATCCTGTCCAATACGGCAGAACGATTCATAGGAAGAAAAAACAAGAGGCAGGACGTCAGCCAGGTGTTTCTGTACAACATCATTTTCTTTAAATAAAAACCAGTTCTCCATTTCGCCCTGCCAGCCTGTGACAAACCCGTCCGGTGAAAGGACGAGCAAACCGTATGGCATCTGACGGACTAATTTATCAATATTCGGCGCCACATAAGCTTCCAATATTTTCACCCGCTTTTCCGCCCTCCTCTTCTATCTTCCTCACCTTTTAACATAGCAACTACCATGCCAAAATTAAAAACTTGATTTATAAGGGATTTTAAGAGAAGGACATGAATTTTTTAATGCAATTTTGCATTCAATTTTATTGTAATATACTGAATAATTATAATAGAAGTATTAATTTTAACTTTGTTGGTTTCAAATGCTATATCGCATTGTTTTAATGCGAATTCGCATCAAAAATACAACGTAAAGGAGAAAAATACAAAAAGCCTCCATGTAAAACGGAGACTTCATGAGCATCATATTACATTGTTTTTTGTTTGGAACGTGTAAACCCCTGGAAAGCAAACAATACGACCGTACCGATAATGAGTAGAGTGGAAGCGGCCGCAATGGTCGGGTCAACCTGGGTCCGCATGTTTTCCCACATAACAATCGGAAGAGTCTTTGTCTGCGCTCCCGCAATGAAAATGGAAACAACAACTTCATCGAGCGATGTAATAAATGCGAACAGCGCGCTGGCAATCACCGCTGAGCGAATCAGGGGCAGCGTAATTTTGAAAAATACGCCGATCGGTGTTGAACCAAGACTCAATGCCGCCAATTCCAGATTGCGATCTATGCCTTTCAGGCTTGCCGATACCGTCACGAAGACGATGGGAAGCGCAAGAATGGAGTGCGCCAATACCAGCCCTGGAATCGTATTGGTCAGCTTATACATAGAAAACGTATGGTACATGGCAATCCCGACAACAATAACGGGAATAACCATTGGGGCTACGATAAGGTTGGTAAAAATTTTCTTCCCCGGAAACTCCAATCGATGCACCGCAAGCGAAGCCATCGTGCCAATAACCGTAGCCACAATTGCGGTGAGCAGCGCAGTAATCACGCTGCGCCATAATCCATCCATCCACTGGGAATTATCAAAAAACGCTTCATACCATTTCACCGAATAGCCCGGCGGCGGAAACGTAAATGTTATTTGCGAGCTGAATGACAGAGGAATTAGTACGAGAATAGGAGCGATAATGATAAAAAGGATAAGGACAACGTAAATGCGCAGCCACATGTTATTTCTCTCCTTTCAGCAGAGGAGACATGCGGGATACCCAGGCCGCCAACCCTAGAAGCAAGAACGTTGCCAGAAGAAGTACAAGAGAAATGGCAGAGGCCATGCTCCAGTTCAGCGTTGTCTGTATGTTTTCTTGAATCAATTTGGAAATCATCATATTCCCCTGTCCACCTAACAGTGCTGGCGTGATAAAGTAGCCAAGCCCGAGTACAAATACGATGAGGGAGCCTGACAATACGCCCGGTAAAGAAAGCGGAAAGAATACCTGAATGAACGCCTGCCAGGGGCGCGCTCCCATCCCCTGGGCCGCCTGCACAAGCCTGCGATCGATTCCTTCCATGACCGCATACAGGCTTAGCACCATATATGGAATCAAAATGTGCGTCATTCCAACAACAACTCCGGTCGTATTGTATAGAAGTTTTATCGGTTCCGATATGAGTCCCAGCGAAATCAACATTTTGTTAATCACACCTTGATCCTGGAGAATGACCGTCCAGGTAAACGTACGCACCAACAGGCTAATCCATAACGTAATCATAACAAGCGACATGACAACCTTCTTCCACCGCTGTGATTCCATTACAACCAGCAAATATGCGATTGGATATGAAATAAGAAGGGTTGCCACCGTTACGATACATGCAGTCTTTAGTGTTACGCCCAGCACTTTTAGATACAGCGGTTCGGTAAATACCTGTCGAATATACTCCAGCGTAAAACCATTTTCATCATAAACGCTAAGCTTTAGGACACTTATCATCGAATAGTAGAGGAAAAGCACCGTATATGCGAGAGGAATTAACAAAAGAAGCCATTTCAATCCCGGAATTCCGACCAAACGGTGCAGAGGAGGTGCCAGGGAAGGCACCGGTACCTCTGTCTTTAGTTTTGTAGTCATCTCTTCACGCCTCCTTCAACCTGGCACTGTCTGTCTATTCAAGCATGAATTTGTTGAAACGCTCGTTAATCTTGTCGTAGTTATCCACCCACCAGCGATTATCGATAAAGATTTGCGACTTTACGCGTTCCGGCGTTTGGCCAATGCGCTTCTTCACGTCATCTGATAGCTTTTCCAGCGCCTTTTTATTGGTCGGTGCGTAGTCAATGGCATTGGAGTAGGCGGCCTGCGCTTCAGGGGAAATCGCATAAGCAATAAATTTCTGTGCCAGATCTTTGTGCGGCGCACCTTTCGGAATAACCCAGGATGTAGCCATACCAAGCGACTGGCTAAATTCGTTGTCAACCGGTGAGCCTTGCGCTTTGGCAGCAGAGACGCGACCGTTCCATGCAGAAGCGAGTACCACTTCTTTCGTGCCGAGCAGCTGCGGCGGCTGGGCGCCTGCTTCCCACCAGACTTTCACGTCTTTCTTAATCTTTTCAAGGCTTTTGAATGCGCGGTCCACATCGAGCGGATACAGCTTATCCGGTGCTACGCCATCAGCCAACAGGGCTGCTTCCAGCGTACCTACCGGATTTTTGTATAGCGAACGAGGTCCGGGGAATTTGGCCGTATCCCAGAATTCTGCCCAGTTTTTCGGCTGGCTGCCCGGTTTAAACGCCTCTGTATTGTATGCAATATTGGTGAAATACACTTGCAATCCTATAGAGTAATCCGTTACAAGGTTCGAATAGATATCGTCTTTTTTGATGATGTTATAATCGAGCTTTTCAAGCAGACCTTCTTTTTCAAGACGGAGTGCAACGTCCGTGTCGCTGTTCACGACGTCCCATTCGACGCTGCCGCTCTGCACCATGGCTTTCAGTTTACCTACATCTGTCGGGGACACGACGGTAATTTTCACATTGTTAGCTTTCTCGAACGGCTCGTATATGGTTTTTTTGGCCGCTTCTGAAGATGCTCCGCCCCAGTCTACGACCACCAGCTCCTGTGCTTTTTTGCCCTCCGGTGCAGAAGCCACTTTGTCTGTGCTTGTTCCGCCACCGCAGGCAGTCATCGTTACGCTAAGCGCGAGAGTAAGCAATCCTGCAAATAATCTTCTCTTCTTTTTCTTCATGGTTCCCATCCCCCTTTTTGTGTTAGCTGGCGTCCGCTTCGTACGGAATTGTAATCATATCCGCTCTGCTCCATCCCAGCAGAATTTCCTGGCCGATTGCAAGCTGTGCCGCATTTGCCACCGGTACTCGAACCGTCATCTCCTGGTCAAACGCCGTTTTGGCTTTTAGCTTAATTGACTCTCCCAGATAAATTTTTTCCTGTACTTGAACCAGAAGTGTGTTCTCAAATTCACCGGACTCGCGGGCCAGATGAATGTTTTCCGGACGCAGTGCGATAAATACTTTCTCCTGTTCCGGCTTCGTCCCATGCGCATAAAATACGACAGAGGTATCGTCTAATAGCCGTACGACCGAACTATCTCTGTCTCTTTTTGTCACCTCACCTCCCAACAAATTGATCTCGCCGATAAACTCGGCTACAAAGCGGTTGCACGGCAGTTGATACAGTTCTTCAGGCGATGAAACTTGCTCGATGCGTCCGTGATTCATAACGCAGATTCGATCGGACATAGTCAATGCCTCTTCCTGGTCATGCGTCACGCTAATCGTGGTAATCCCAATCTTCTCCTGAATATGCTTAATTTCAAGCTGCATGCGCTCTCGTAGATTTTTATCGAGCGCTCCCAACGGCTCGTCCAACAGCAAAAGCGGCGGGTTAAAAACAATCGCCCGGGCAATCGCGACACGCTGCTGCTGCCCCCCGCTGAGCTGCTTCGGGTATCGGCTCCCCAAATGCTCCATATGAACCATGTCCAGTACCCGTTGAACTCGCTCGCGAATTTCATGTTTTGGTACTTTGCGCAGTGTAAGTGGATACGCAATATTTTCGGCTACTGTCATATGCGGGAAAAGGGCATAATTTTGAAACACCATCCCAATGTCCCGTTCGTACGGTTTCTTCTTTGTAATGTCCTGATCGTTCAAATAAATCGCTCCGCTGCTGACTTCTTCAAAACCGGCAATGAGTTTAAGCAACGATGTTTTTCCTGATCCGGAAGGCCCCAGAATGGTAAGAAACTCACCCTTTCTGACATCCAGACTTATGCTGTCGACCGCTTTGAAACTTCCATAATACTTGGTCGCCTTCCGAATCGATAAGTCCATCCCTTTTGCCATCCACGTTCCTCCTGCCTGAAACAATACGTTTTATTTTAAACTTCAAAATATTGCATAGCAAATATTGTACCAATTTTAAAAATGTATAAAAATCAGATAAGTCAAAACGGTGTAATGCATACATGCATCAAAAAGAGAAACAAAAATTGTATGATAAATGATTTAGTTAAGTTTTTGTTGAATAATCTATTTAATGCATTTTAGAATCAACAAATGCATTTTAGCATTAAACATAAACAGTCTTATAATGAGCAACCTCCTATATTTATCCTGTAAACAAATAATGATAGAATAGAAAGAAAACGGAAAGGATGATACGATGTCACACGATCCAACCTGCATCTTTTGCAAAATTATTCAAGGAGAAGTTCCTTCCGCCAAAGTATATGAAAATGAGCATGTGGTAGCATTTCTAGACATCAGTCAGGTTACTAAAGGGCATACGCTCGTTGTGCCTAAGATTCACCGGCAAGATATCTTCGAGCTAACGCCTGAAGTCGCATCCAACCTGTTCGCCTGCGTACCCCAAATTGCCAACGCGATTAAAAAACAGTTCAACGCAGAAGGAGTAAACCTGCTGAATAACAACGGCAAAGTCGCCGGACAAACCGTTTTCCATTACCATATGCATATTCTGCCGCGCTACGGCAAAGAAGACGGATTCCATCCGGTGTTTCAAGAGCATAACGATCAATACACGCCGAGCGACTTGCAGGAAATCGCCGCGCATATTGCTGCCGGCATTGAATCGTAACATCTTCTTACATAAAAAGGCGGAACCCTGCGGCTCCGCCTTTTTATGTGAAAATCGTGAGGAAAGAAGGAGAGAAAGAGGAAATGAGA
>NZ_BJXX01000045.1 GCF_007991215.1 Aneurinibacillus danicus | reverse complement strand
CCTTCGCCTTTTTCTACATTAAATTGTGCGGCTTAGCACACGCGGAACTACCCGGTCATTTTTTACAAGATCCTGATATGTTTCACGTTCCACCACGACTTCGGCCTCTCCGTCTTTAACGAATATGACGGCCGGACGGCGAATACGGTTATAATTGTTGGCCATGGAATAGCCGTATGCCCCGGTACAGGAAACAGCCAGAATATCACCCGGGTTCGCTTTCGGCAGCGCATAATCCCAGATAAGCATATCGCCGCTCTCGCAGCACTTGCCCGCAATCGATACCGTTTCCTCCGCCTCTTCCCCAGCCCGGTTAGCCAGCATAGCTTCATACTTTGCCTGGTACAACGCCGGGCGAATATTATCCGACATACCGCCGTCAATCGCGACATATTTGCGGATACCGGGGATGTCTTTGATCGAGCCTACTGTATACAGCGTCGTACCTGCATCCCCGACAATGCTTCGGCCCGGTTCAATCCAAATTTCCGGTAACGGATACGCTCTTGCTGTAAATTGGCGTCGCACTCCCTCTGTAATCACCTTTATATATTCGCCTACCGGCAGCGGATCATCCTCTTCTGTATATCGAATGCCAAAACCACCGCCGAGATTTAGCACTTCCACTTCGTATTTCGTCTCATCCCGCACCTGTTCAAGAAACGCGCTAAGCACTTCAATCGCACCGATAAATCCCGTTGTCTCGAAAATTTGCGAACCGATATGCGAATGGATGCCGAGCAGTTTATAAAAAGGTTTGTCGAGGGCCCGCTTAACCGCCTGCAGCGCTTGACCGCTCGCTACGCCGAACCCGAACTTCGAATCGTCCTGACCGGTAGAGATGTATTCGTGCGTATGGGCTTCAATTCCAGGAGTTAAGCGAAGCATAACCGGCACGACGCGGTCTTTTTTCTGTGCCAGGTCATGAAGCAACTCCAATTCAAAGAAGTTATCTACGACAAAACAGCCTATCCCCGCATCGAGTGCCATGGAAAGCTCTTCTTCCGTCTTATTGTTGCCATGGAAATGGATGCGCTCCGCTGGAAAACCAGCCTTAAGCGCGGTGTACAATTCGCCGCCGGACACGACGTCGAGCGACATATTCTCCTCCATTACCAGCTGGCACATTGCCATACACATAAATGCCTTGCTCGCATAGGCGACCTGAAACCGAAATCCGCTTGCTTCGAACGCTTTAACATAGGCGCGACATTTCTCCCGAATCAGCGCTTCGTCATATACGTACAGCGGTGTGCCGTACGTACGGACCAGCTCGGTCGTATCGCATCCTCCAATCTCCAAGTGTCCTCTCGCGTTTACTCTGCTCGTTCCGTGTAAAAACACTCCGCTTCCTCCTCGTTACGTACCCATTGAATATCTTATACAGTACCACATCATGCGAAAACATGACAACTACGCATTTTATTTCTTTCGCTAACTTCCTGGATGTTTTTGGAAATAACCACTTTTTTGCAGAATAAACTGGACAGCCGAAATCGTTACCGGGCAGCCGACACACGCTTCATCTTTTCCTTTCATTTTTCCTATATCGCCGATGCCCACAATAACGGGAATGTGCAGCATGTTCAGCACATCAACCGTATCCCCTATAATGTATGCTTCGCTTCCCGCCTCTACGAACCCATTTTTATTGACGGGACGCTTGACTTTACGTCCATACCGATCGATGCAAATGTCCGCCTTGACACCAAGGGCTCCTTTCGTTTTGGAAGCGACAGCGATAGCGCCCAGCACTTCGATGTCAGGATGTTTGGCTACGTAATACAGAGCTTCTTCCCCTTTTCCCATCCGCATATCCCCGTTGTCATCGAACATAACCAGCACCGGATCATGTTTGGCCCGCTTAATCAATGTTACGATTTGCGGGCCCGTCAACGGAGTCGGATTGCCGGACGAACGGGAGATGCAGCGGCCTCCGATGCGGCGTGCCACCTCCTCCACCGTATCGCGTGCCACGATATCTCCGTCCGTAATTATAATGATGCGGCGCTTCTTCTGTGTTTGCGGTTCCATTTCTTTACCCTCTCGGCTTGAAAATAAGGGAAGCAAAAAAACTAAAGACAATGGCGGCTGAAATACCGGCGCTCGGCACTTCGAAGATTCCGGCAATCAAGCCGATGACCCCGTTCTGCTCCGCTTCCTGCCACGCACCGTGATAGAGGGCATGTCCAAAACTTGTAATCGGCACCGTAGCACCGGCACCCGCAAATTCAATCAACGGATCGTACAGACCAAGCCCGTCCAAGATTGCTCCAGACGCTACAAGAATACTCATCACGTGAGCAGGAGTGAATTTCGCGAAATCCAGCAGCGCCTGACCGATCACACAGATTACGCCGCCGACAAGGAAGGCAATCGCCACCTGTCCCATTCCTCACACCTCCTCTACCGCTTCGAGTGCTACCGCATGCGCGATGCATGGAATGCTCTCTCCCTGCTGGTAGCTAACCGGGCTGAACAACGCACCTGTAGCACAGACTAACGCACGCTTAATGCTTCCTTCTCTCAGACGGTTCATAATGTAACTATAGGTAACGACAGCGCTCGAAGCACAGCCGCTCCCTCCTGAGAATACCTGCTGATCCGGGCTATAGATCATCAGACCGCAGTCGTTGTAGACTGGCGTCATCTCGAACGCCAGATCTTTCATTTCGTCTTTTAAAATCGCATAGCCGACTTTGCCCAGGTCTCCTGTCACAATCAAATCGTAATCCGAGGGCATGCGGTCCGTATCACGAAAGTGCGTAGAGAGCGTATCTACAGCCGCAGGCGCCATGGCGCTTCCCATATCGAACGGATCTTTAATTCCCATGTCCACTACTTTGCCTATAGTGGCATGCGTAATGCGCGGCCCGGCGCCGCCGCGTCCGACCACCGCAGCGCCCGCCCCCGTCACCGTCCATTGGGCATACTCCGGCTTCTGTCCGCCGTATTCGGTCGGATAGCGGAATTGTTTCTCCGCCGTGCAGTTATGGCTGCTGCAAGTGGCGATTATGTACGATGCATAGCCGGCATCGATCAGCGCCGCGCCAACGGAGAGAGTCTCCATCGATGTGGAGCAGGCACCGAACATACCGATAAGCGGAATATTGAGCTGGCTGGCCGTAAAATTAGACGAGATTGTTTGATTCAATAAATCTCCTGCCAGTACGATATCGATTTCGCTTTCCAGCAAATTGCTTTTTTTAATCGCGGTCTGTACCGCCTGATACATCATATACCGTTCCGCCTTCTCCCAGGACGCCTGTCCGGCGTACATGTCCGGGTGAATATGATCGAATTCTGCGGCCAGCGGCCCCTCTCCTTCAAGCGGACCGACAGCTACAGCGCTCCCCTGAATGCGAATGTCATGTAAAAACTTCCACGTTTGTCGTCCGCATTGATGCTGCGCTTTCATTCCGCTTCCCCCTTACACTTTGATAATGAGCCATTTAAGCAGTGACACGATGAGCGCAGCCACCACGCCATACACAATAACGCCACCCGCCAGCTTAAACATATTCCCGCCTACGCCCAGGACAAGTCCTTCCGCACGGTGCTCAATTGCAGCCGACGACATCGAATTGGCGAATCCCGTAACGGGAACAGCCGAGCCTGCACCGGCAAACTGCCCAAGTTTATCATAGATGCCCAGGCCCGTAAGCAGGATCGAAATAAAGATGAGTGTTGCTACCGTCGAATCGCCTGCCGTTTCTTTGGTAAAGTTAAAAAAGCCAGTATAAAAATCAGATATAATCTGTCCGAATGCGCAGATAGCACCGCCGACGAGAAACGCTTTCGTCATATTCTTTAGATAGGGCGGTTTCGGCTTGTATTTGGCTGCACGCTCATTGTACGCTTTCTGCGCTTTGGCAAGCCGCTCTTGGTTGCGTGTCTTAACAGAAGAAGCCATAATCACTTCCCCTCCCTTTCTAAAATTATTTAAGAAAAATCAGCCAATGAAACAGGGAACCGACAATTTTGCCAAAGGCCAATGCCATAATAAAATGTTGAAGATACTCATATAACTGAATTCGCTTGGCAAGAATCGGAATTACATTCAGCACCTCGGTCAGCGCAGCGGCGAGAAACCCGACGAAGATTCCCATAAACGCGCCAGGAATGCCAAGCAGGACAGGCGAAAGGTTAAGCCCGGGAGAAAAAAAATCGAATACGGTAGAAAAAAACGCACCAAGAATGACCGCCCATTGATAATGAAGCAGATACTTATCCGTCTTCGTAATCTGAACAAACCGGGGAATTAAATCGAGCACTGTAATAAGTGCAACAATACCTCCACCCACGATAAATCCGCCGCTTAAGCCCACAAGAGCGAGAAATAGTTGGGTTATCATTTTTTCTTCGCTCCGGGAGCCTCATTCATAAGCACGTATTCGTCCACATTTTGCTGGTAAAGAAACATCTCAAGCTCTAATGGGCTTGGCTCGTCATTAAACCGTTTGCGGAACAGATGGTTAAAGAACAAAATCATGCCTGCACCGACGCCAAACGAGTATGGAATCTGAATGATGAATGGATGCATGTTTTTCTGTCCTGTGACCAGTTCATATATTCGCTGGTGCACTTCAAGCATGCTGACGTCCGTATGGAAATTCATAATGGCGAGTCCGGATCCGATGAAGAGCACAATCCAGACGAAAACGACCAATACAATATTGATGTTTCTCTGAGGCACCAGCACTTCAATTATCATATTTTCCGGTCCGATATTGTGGACCAATAGCTCGGGTTGAGTACGCTGCAGAGCGTCGATTACTTGAATAATATCAACGACATAGCGTTTTCCGTCTTCTTTGCAAAGGGTATGCAATACAGTATCCCGAATGGCTGCTTCGGAAGGGCTGTTCGTGACCATCTCTGCCACATGCCGGATGCGCACCGTCTCGCCCGGAGGCAGTTGAATTTTTCCTTTTAGCTTTACATATGCGTGAGTTGGGCCAGCCATACGCCATCCCTCCTTACAGTCCGTATTATTTGTAGAGGACGAGGAAGGTATGCAAAGCAGACATTGTCCCCACGTCTTTCACCTCTAAAATTTCACAGGAGAAAGAAAGAGCAGATCGAAAGTTATTTTTCGATCTGCTCTTTCATAAGCTTTAGGATTTTCTTTTCAAGGCGCGATACCTGAACCTGGGAGATGCCGAGACGTTCGGCGACTTCGGATTGGGTTTGATCTTTGTAATACCGTAAATAGACGATGAGCTGCTCACGTTCCGTCAGCTTGCCAATCGCTTCTTTGAGCGCGATTTTGTCGAACCATTTGTCCTCCTCTTTATCCGCAATCTGATCCATAAGCGTAATCGGATCACCGTCGTTTTCAAAAACGGTCTCATGGATGGACGACGGAGCGCGGTTCGCTTCCTGGGCGTAGATGACTTCTTCAGGCGTAATCTCCAGCGCTTCCGCTACCTCTTTCACTGTAGGCAACCGGCCCAGTTCTTTGGACAGTTCATCTTTAACGCGCCGAACCTTGTGGGCGATTTCCTTAAGTGACCGGCTCACTTTTACCGTACCGTCGTCACGCAAAAAGCGCTGGATTTCTCCGATGATCATCGGTACCGCGTATGTCGAGAATTTTACATCAAAAGTCAAATCAAATTTATCGATGGCTTTAAGAAGGCCGATGCAGCCGATTTGAAACAAATCGTCCGCCTCGTATCCCCGGTTCAAAAAGCGCTGCACAACCGACCATACCAGACGAATGTTGCTGTTTACCAATGTATCTCGTGCTGTCGTATCTCCCGCCTGACTTTGCGCAAGCAATTGTTTTACCTCTTTATCGGATAGATAAACATGGTTGGCATTCCTTACATTGGTCTCCATCGGCATGTCTCCTAATTACATAACGCTTCATTCTTGGCCAGCTTTTTCACCAGCCGGATTCGTGTACCCCGGCCGATCTCGGTTTCTACTTCCATTTTGTCCATGAAATTCTCCATAATCGTAAAACCCATACCGGAACGCTCAAGCTCCGGCTTTGTTGTAAAGAGAGGCTGTCTGGCTTCTTCGAGATTGGCGATGCCGATACCGTAATCTTCTACGATAATCTCGATGCGGACCGGAGTGTAGGTCGTCTCAATCATTACCGTGCCGGTCTCATCTCCTTCATAGCCGTGAATGATGGCGTTCGTAACCGCTTCAGAGACAACGGTTTTAATCTCCTCCATCTCTTCAAGCGTGATGTCAAGCCTGGATAGGAACGAAGCGACCGCAATGCGGGCGAAGCCTTCATTCTCGCTGCGGGCGGCAAACTCCAGACGCATGAAGTTATTTTCGGTCCTCTTTTGCATTACGCCACCCCCAGCACAAGGAGCGCTTCCTGTTCAGACTCCTTGATTTTTAGAATCTTGAACAGGCCGGACAGCTCGAACAGGCGATAGATGACCGAGTTAATCGAGCAGACGACCATCTCGCCGCCGCGTGCCGCAACCTGCTTATACCGTCCCAGAATTACACCCAGACCTGAGCTATCCATAAAATGAAGATTTGCCAAACTCAATAAAACGTGCTGTACCGACTCCTCATTCAACTGTCTGTCCATTTTCGTGCGCAGCATATCCGCCGTATGATGATCCAGTTCTCCTTCCAGCCTGACAATCAGCACATCGTTTACTGTTTCCATATCGATTCGCAAACTCACGCAGGCCACTCCTTCGCTTAGTGATATCAGGAGATTCTACAAAGCCGACCATGATTCCTGCCCCTCGACAAAACTAGAAAAAAACCGGGGAAATATGGCATCGTTCTCCTTTTTCCCGATTTTTCGCTATGCTCATCCGCCAAACATTTTGCGCGTTGCGCGCTTGAACAGCTCCCACCAGCTTGCTTCATCGACGCTGTTTGCAGCGACCAGGTCGACGGTGCTGACCGTTTTACCGTCCTTTTTAATCAACACTTCACCGATTTTGACGCCTTTTGTAATCGGTGCCTGCAATTCGGCTTTGAGATTAATGACCTTCTGGTAACTGTCAGCTTTTTCGCCTTTTTTCACCAGCATACTGAAGCGGTATGGTACGACAATGTCGACGGTTTCCTGCTTGCCTTTTTCGACCGGTACCGTTTTAATAACCTGATTCTCTTTGTAGAGCGGCTGGCTATCGTACTGATTAAATGCGTAATCCATCATGGAAGCGATCTCCTGATTGCGGATTTTGGAATCCGGCGCTCCCATCACAACAGCAATGACGCGCATATTTCCACGCTTGGCGGTTGCGGTAAGACAGTATTTCGCCTCGGACGTATACCCGGTTTTCAGTCCGTCCGCTCCCGGATAAAAACGAACAAGCCGGTTTGTATTGACCAGCCAGAACGGCTTCCTGGAATCCTTGCGGAGATAATCCTGGTATAATCCCGTATATTTCGTAATCTTTTCATGCTTAAGCAGCTCGCGGGACATTAATGCGATATCATGGGCGGAAGATACGTGACCGGATACCGGCAATCCATTGGAATTCATGAATGTCGTATCATCCATGCCCAACTGTTTGGCCCGCGCGTTCATTTTCTCAACGAACGCTTTCTCCGTTCCGGCCAGATGCTCTGCCATAGCAACGGACGCGTCATTACCGGATGCAAGCGCGATGCCTTTCAGCATATCGTCGGCCGTCATTTCTTCACCCGGCTCAAGAAAAATCTGCGAACCTCCCATGGAAGCAGCATATTCGCTTGTTCGTACTTTATCTGTCAGCTTCAGCTCGCCGCGATCGATCGCTTCCATGATAAGAAGCATCGTCATCACCTTGGTGATGCTGGCAGGCGGCAGCGGCTTGTGTCCGTTTTTCTCATAGAGAATGGCACCTGTATCCCGATCGATAAGTACAGCCGATACGGCATTCGGCGCCAGCTCTGCGTCTCCTTGCTTCTGGTTTCCTTGCTTCTGATCTTCAGCCGGTTTCCCTTTCTCCTGGGCGAACGCCAATCCGCCGAACTGCGATATCATTAGAAATAGACATAACAATACAGTAGACAGCTTCTTCATTCACTGGTCCCCTCCATCATTCACTTTTCGCTCTTTGCCATTTCATTCGCTATACGACGAACGGAGGCGAAATAGTAAGTGAAATAGAATACTACCTAGTGTCGCCACAAGACCTGGAATTATATACCTGACACTAAAAATAAACCCGGTTCCCGGACCCGACACACCATAAAGCAAAAACTTTGCTTTCACAAAATAGCCGAAATATTTACTTTATTCTTCTATTTGTGTAAAGTTTAATTATAAAGTTTAAAACGAAAGAACGAGGGGGAAGCACAAAAGACTATGAACGATCCTATCGAAATTACACTGGCAAAAAACAAAAAACCAAAAAGAGATCCCAACCAACTCACATTCGGAACTTATTTTACAGATCACATGTTTATGATGGATTACACACCTGAAAACGGATGGCATCAGCCAAGAATCGTTCCGTACGCGCCCATTACCCTTGATCCCGCGGCCGTTGTCTTTCATTATGGACAAGCGGTATTTGAGGGCATGAAAGCATACCGTACGAAGGATGACAGAGTCCTTTTATTCAGACCGGAAAAAAACATGAAACGAATCAACCTGTCCAATGAAAGGCTGAGCATTCCGCCTGTTGACGAAGCGTTTCTGGTAGAAGCGATTAAAAAACTGGTTACCATTGAAAAAGATTGGGTTCCCAAAGAGCCGGGAACGTCTCTGTATATTCGACCGTTCATCATCGGCACGGAACCGTATCTGGGTGTTCACCCTTCCCGCACATATATGTTCATGGTCATCCTCTGCCCGGTCGGCGCTTACTACCCGGAAGGCATTAACCCGGTAAAAATCTATGTAGAAAGCAAATATGTTCGTGCCGTCAACGGAGGAACGGGTCATACGAAAACTTCAGGGAATTACGCAGCAAGCTTCAAAGCGCAGGAAGAAGCACAAAGACAGGGATGTGCACAAGTACTATGGCTGGATGGCGTGGAGAAAGCGTACGTAGAAGAAGTGGGAAGTATGAACGTTTTCTTCAAAATCAATGGCGAGGTGGTAACACCTGCGCTAAACGGCAGTATTCTGGCCGGTGTTACAAGGGATTCCGTCATTCAGCTTCTGAAAAATTGGGGCATTCCGGTTACGGAAAGAAAGATTTCCATGGAAGAGGTGTATCAGGCCCACGCCGCGGGAACACTGGAAGAAGCTTTCGGCACAGGTACAGCAGCCGTAATTTCCCCCATTGGCGGACTAATCTGGAAGGATACAGAAATGACCATTAATGAAGGAAAAGCAGGAGCATTATCCATGAAACTTTACGATACAATTACCGGGGTTCAGAACGGAGAAATCGATGACCCGTTCGGATGGACCGTAGAAGTAAAATAAGAGAAAAAGAGGGAAAGAGGAAATGAGATCCAGGGAAGAAAAAGGCGTTCGCCTTTTTTCCCATTGAAATCACCCCCTCATTCTCTTCTCTCTTTTCCTTCGTATCACAAAAGTCAGCTGCTCTTCTCATGATTTTCATATCGGGGTTGCGGCTGAAATACCATGGTGGTTTTCTATGCTTACACCTTTCTAACATCCGCCCCCATCATCTTTTCATTATAGAGATGGCAAGCGACAAAATGATCCGGCTTGACTTCCTGCCATACCGGCTCAATTTTTGCGCAAGACTCCATTGCAAACAGACAACGGGTCCGGAAATGACAGCCGCTCGGCGGATTCATCGGACTCGGCACGTCACCTTTGAGTACGATACGCTGACGACGGCGCTCCACTTCCGGGTCCGGAATCGGAATTGCAGACAGAAGCGCCTGTGTGTATGGATGCAGCGGACTCGAATACAGGTGCTCGCTCACAGCCAACTCGGCAATCTTGCCGAGATACATTACGGCCACGCGATCACTCATGTGTTTAACCATGGACAAGTCGTGGGCAATAAACAAATACGTCAGCCCCATTTTGTCCTGCAAATCGCTCAGCAGGTTCACTACCTGTGCCTGGATCGATACGTCGAGCGCTGAAATCGGCTCGTCACAGACAATGAACTTTGGCCCTACCGCAAGCGCACGGGCAATGCCGATCCGCTGACGCTGGCCGCCGGAAAATTCATGGGGAAAACGGTTGATATGGTCCGGCTTCAATCCGACCAGGCCGAGCAATTCCTGAATGCGCTCCTTGCGCTTCACACCGCTTGCCAGCTTGTGCAAATCAAGCGCTTCGCCGATAATATCCCCAATCGTCATCCGGGGATTGAGCGATGCATACGGGTCCTGGAAAATCATCTGCATATCGCGGCGCAGCTTTTTCAACTCGCGCGGGCTCGCTTTGTGTACATCCTTTCCTTCGAACAGTACCTGCCCCTCGGTCGCGTCATACAGCCGAAGAATGGTACGGCCCATTGTGGATTTGCCGCAGCCGGACTCTCCTACTACACCAAGCGTTTCGCCTTGTTTAATATTAAATGTTACATCGCTGACGGCTTTTACCGTACCGCCGCCTGCGTTAAAGTATTTTTTCAGGTTGCGTACTTCAAGCAGCACGTCCTTTGTTTGTCCATTTTGCACCGGAATTTCCGTTACGGTCGATTTCATTGTGCGAATTCCTCCCTCCGGGTGCCTGCCAACGGGTGGTGTAGCCAGCAGGCCGCCTGATGGTTTTCGCCCATTTCTTCAAGGGCCGGCTTATGGTTCCGGCACACTTCCATTGCATATTCACAACGGGCAAAGAACGGACAGCCGATCGGTGGATAAAGCAGATCCGGCGGCGTGCCGATAATCGGTTCAAGCGGCTCGTTTTTATTCATATCAAGACGCGGCACAGACTTCAGCAGTCCTTTCGTGTACGGATGCTGCGGCTTGTAAAAAATCTGATCCACCGTACCGGTTTCTACTACTTCACCTGCGTACATGACGACGACACGATCGCACATGTCAGCCACAACGCCGAGATCGTGCGTGATAAGAATAATGGATGTACCGGTCTTATCCTGCAGTTCTTTCATCAACTCCAGAATTTGTGCCTGAATCGTTACATCAAGCGCCGTTGTCGGCTCATCGGCAATCAGGAGTTTCGGACGGCAGGCAAGCGCAATTGCGATCATGGCGCGCTGCCGCATTCCGCCGGAAAATTCATGCGGGTACTGGTTCACCCGCTTATCCGGCTGTGGAATACCTACCATCTTCAACAGTTCAATCGCCTGCTTGTGTGCCTCTCCCGCAAACATGCCTTGATGCTTCATCAAACTTTCTGTAATTTGCACCCCGATTTTCATTGTCGGGTTTAGCGACGTCATCGGATCCTGGAAAATCATTCCGATTTCATTGCCGCGAATTTTTTGCATGTCTTTTTCTTTTTTCTTAAGCAAATCCTGGCCGTTGAACATAATGCTTCCCTGCTTGTATTGCGCCGGCGGCTGCGGCAATAGTTTCATAATGGATTGAGCAGTTACGCTTTTACCGCATCCTGACTCACCTACAATACCTATCGTCTCGCCTTTTTTCACTTCAAAGTTAACGCCCCGTACAGCTTTCACTTCGCCTGCATAAGTATGAAACGAGATATGCAAATCACGTACTTCGAGTATATTTTCCATAGGTTTTTCACCCTTTACTTTTCAGGTTATTTGCGCATTCTCGGGTCGAGTGCATCACGCATGCCATCTCCCAATACGTTGAAAGCGAACATTGTGAGTGAAATGAAGAAGCCCGGAATGAATAGCTGGTACGCGTTTCCGATTAGCAAGCTTACCAGCGCATCGTTGGCCATCGTTCCCCAGCTTGCGCGCGGCGCCGGAATCCCGAGACCTAAGAAGCTTAGCGTCGCTTCTGCGAAAATCGCCGTCGGAACGGTCAGCGTTACGTTTACAAGAATCAGTCCCATCGTATTTGGAAGGATGTGCTTCATGAGAATCCATTTTGCATCAGCGCCCAGCGCGATCGACGCCTGAACGTATTCCTGCTCCTTCAGTTGTAGAACCTGTCCGCGCACCAGACGCGCCATCGGAATCCAGCCAGTTAGCGTCATTGCCATGATAATTGTCCACAGACCGGGACCGATGATGACCATCAGAAGAATGACCATCAGCAAGTATGGCACACTATATAACACTTCAGCGATACGCATCATGATATTGTCGACACGGCCACCTTTCAGACCGGAGATACCACCATAGATAACCCCAATCACAAAATCAATAAATGCCGCCATAACCCCGATGAACAGGGAGATGCGTGCCCCATACCAGATACGGGTGAAAATATCCCGGCCAGAAGAATCCGTACCGAACCAGTGCTCCGCGCTCGGCCGCAGGTTCCTGGCCGTGAAATCCTGCTTATAGTAGGTATAGCCGCTAATCATCGGCCCGATAATCGCCATAATGACAAGCACGATGATGATAAAAAGACCGGCCATCGCCAATTTATTCAGTTTTAAACGGCGCCATACATCCGCCCGGTAGGAGATGCTGGGGCGCTCAATTTTTTCCGCATCTTTAAAGTTATCCGTTACAGGACGGAACATATCGGCGGTTAAGCGTGTTTCAGGCTGCATTACTTACTCCCCCCTGTAACTTTGATGCGCGGATCGATCCAGGTATACATGACGTCTACCAGGAAGATTAAGAAGATCAGAATCGCGCTGTAGAAAATGGTGGAACCCAGGATGACTGGATAATCACGGTTGAAAATGCCCTTAACAAACATTTCACCCATTCCCGGAATCCCAAAGATATGTTCGATAACAAAACTTCCAGTAACAAGATTTGCAGTAATAATCCCAAGAACGGTAACTACCGGCAGAATCGCATTGCGCAGCGTATGCTTGATAATAACGACATTGCGCGCCAATCCTTTGGCTTTGGCGGTTTTAATATAATCCTGTCCGAGCACTTCAAGCATGCTCGAACGCAGCAGGCGTGCGATAAACGTCATCGGCATCGCGGCCAGCGCCAGCGAAGGTAAAATTGTATGCTTCCACGTGCCCCATGTGGCCGCAGGCAGCAGTCCCCATTCAACGGAGACATAGTGAATCAGAACGGTTGCAAGAATAAAGTTTGGTACAGAAATACCGATAATCGCTAGAATCATAGATACATGGTCAGGAAAACGGTTATGGTAAAGCGCGGCAATCACACCGAAAATAATACCAAGCGTTACACCGATAACCAGTGCCTGCAATCCAAGATGCAGGGACACCGGAAACCCTTCTGTAATATAATCATTCACCGTAATCGTGCTCGATTTCAAAGACGGACCGAAATCAAGGGAAAGCAAAGATTTCACATACAGCCCGTACTGCACATACAGCGGTTCATTCAAATGGTAATAATTCATTAAGTTCTCATAAACCCCCGGCGGCATTTTGCCTTCCTTGGCAAACGGATTACCGGGAATCATATGCATCAGGAAAAACGTGAGAGTCACAACGACCCACAAAGTTAAGAGGGCCCAGCCCAAGCGCTGTAAAGTATATCGTAACAACGTATACCCTCCATTCTATTTTTACTTGAAAAACGGGGAACGCTCCTAAGTTTAAGCATTCCCCTGATTTCATGCGCTATTACTTGATTTCCGCGTACTTCAATTCCGGATATTCATCCGGCGGAGTGAATACGCCAGTAATATTTTCTTTCAGCGTGTAGGCTTTCGTATAGAAATAAATCGGCATAATCGGCATGTCTTTCATGATGATGTCTTCCGCTTTATGCATCGCTTCCATGCGAACTTTCGCATCGCTTGATTGCTTCGCTTTGTTTATTTCCGCATCGTACGATTTACTCTTCCAGCCGGTGTCGTTCTGCGTGCTTACACTCGTAAACATGTCCATAAACGTCATCGGATCAATAAAGTCCGCAATCCAGCCTGCGCGTAATACGTCATAATCAAGTTTGTGTTCACGATCGATTTTCACCTGGAATTCTACGTTCTCAAGTCCCACTTCAATGCCGAGGTTGTTGCGCCACATCTCTTGAATGGCTTCGGCGATGCGCTTATGAAGATCAAGGTTGTTATACATGATGTTGAATTTCGGCATTTTGTCCATGCCTTCTTCTTTCAGGCCTTCAGCTAACAGTTTCTTCGCTTCCGCTATATCTTCTTTAAAGTAATCGCCGCCAACTTTACGGAAATCTTTACCGTTTGTATCCTCAGAACCTTCGGCCACAAGCGCAAACGCCGGCTTTTGTCCGCCCTGCGTAATGTTTTCCGTAATGGTCTTACGCTCGATAGCCATTGCCAATGCTTTACGTACTTTTACATTAGTAAACGGTTTCTTCTGAGTATTAAAGCGATAGAAGTATGTTGCGTATTCCGGAACAATCTTGAAATCCGGAGCATTTTGGCCTTTCAACTGACCTACTACGTCGCCCGGCAGCGGATAAGACAGATCAAGCTGACCCGAGCGGTACATTTGCCATGCCGTGTTTTCGTCTTCTACCATTGCCCAATCAATACCGGCAAGTTTGATGCGGTCTTTTTGAAAATAGTTCTCATTTTTGACCATTTTCAGGCCTTCTTTATGTTTCCATTCCGTCAGCTTGAACGGACCGTTAGACACGAATGTTTTTGCATCGTTAGCCCAATCTTTGTTTTGTTCTTGCACTTTTTTATTTACCGGATAATACGTATAGAAGGACACAAGTTCAAGGAAGTACGGAGTCGGATTTACCAATCTGACTTCCAGCGTTTTCTCGTCCTTTGCTTTTACGGCTACTTTATCTTCAAGGGCTTTTAATTTTGCCGGGTCTTTTTCTTTGGAAGAATTGTATTCTTCAGCACCTTGAATGTAATAAAGCTGATAAGCATAATCGGAAGCTGTATTCGGGTTCAATGCATACTTCCATGCAAATTCAAAGTCCTCTGCGGTTAACGGATCGCCGTTAGACCATTTCAGTCCGTTACGAAGATGGAACGTATATGTCTTTTTGTCTTCGCTGCTATCCCATTTTTCCGCCATAGCACCAACAACTTCGAATTCGCCGTTATCCCCTTTCGGCTCTTTCATTGTCAGACCTACAAATAGATGGCGAAGCGGCCATGATTCGTGTGTCCCCTGCAATTTCGCCGGATGAAGTGAGCCGGGTTCGGATGAGTTATTTACCCGCATTACTTTGCCTTCTGTATTGCCGCCGGCCGCTTTTTTTTCTCCATTACCGCCACCACACCCTGTAAGCGCTAACATAAGCAGCAGAACAAGGCTCAACATGATTGAGAAACTTTTCTTCACAGCAATTGACCTCCTTACATCTTAAAACGAATGGCTATTCGGAATTTCTATGCTGCGATTTTATCAGTATATTTTAAAAAAATATACGTTTTTCGTATTATTTATACAGAACCACCATGACATTCTCTCCTTCTTTTCTCACGATTTTCACAGAAAAAGCCTGAAACAACATGTTGTTTCAGGCTTTTTCTGAATACTTCTACATTTTCGTAATCACGGCTTTGACTAGCGTTAAGAACGTATGCTTCACTTTCTCCGCTGTCTCCATTACCTCGTCGTGTGACAACGGCTGCGGCAAGATACCGGCCGCCATATTGCTAATGCAGGAGATGCCA
Source organism: Aneurinibacillus danicus (assembly GCF_007991215.1). Classification (GTDB taxonomy): domain Bacteria; phylum Bacillota; class Bacilli; order Aneurinibacillales; family Aneurinibacillaceae; genus Aneurinibacillus; species Aneurinibacillus danicus. Next base: position 52,665 of record NZ_BJXX01000045.1, on the reverse strand, counting down.
AGCACACGGATACCAGCATGACGCGCCACGATTACTTCCGGCACGGTAGACATTCCGACCGCATCACCACCCAGAATGCGCAGCATGCGGATTTCTGCCGGGGTTTCATAGCTTGGACCCAGCATTCCCACATAAACGCCTTCCTGTACTTGAATACCGTTCTGCTCGGCCGCATTACGCGCAATCGCACGCAGATCCGGACAGTAGGCAGTAGACATATCCGGGAAACGCACACCCATCTCCTGGTCATTCGGCCCGATAAGCGGGTTCTGGCCGGTAAGATTAATATGGTCTTTAATTAGCATTAAATCACCGGGGCGATAGCTTTCATTCACCCCGCCGGCTGCATTCGTGACAATGATTTTGTCGACGCCGATCGCTTTCATGACACGCACGGGAAACGTAACGGCCTCAAGCCCGTGCCCTTCATAATAATGAAAGCGGCCTTGCATTGCCACCACAGGCTTGTCCTCCAGCGTACCGATGACCAATTGGCCTTTATGACCTTCCACGGTAGACACCGGAAAATGCGGAATGTCTCCGTACGGAATTACGGTCGGATTCTCAATTTCATCCGCCAGTACACCCAGACCGGATCCAAGAATCAAGCCAATTTCCGGTTTTGCATCTGTCTTGCTTGCGATATAAGCCTGGACTTCTGCAATGTGTGCTGCTATCGACATCCTATCTACCTCCCGCAGACTTTATTACTCGGTAATTTGTTTCAAAAAGCTTGTGCCGAAACGCGGTTGAGTCACTTCGAAATTATCCGCAATTGTGGCGCCGATATCGGCAAAAGTCTCGCGTATACCAAGCGCCTTTCCGCCTGTAAGCCCCTTATGGTATACGAGCAGCGGCACATATTCGCGGGTGTGATCCGTACCGTGGTGTACCGGATCGTTACCATGATCCGCCGTAATGATTAACAGATCCTCTTCTGTCAACGCATCGAGAATTTCCGGAAGACGGGCATCGAACTCTTCGAGCGCTTCGCCGTAGCCGATTGGATTGCGGCGGTGGCCATACAGCGCGTCAAAGTCGACCAGATTGACAAACGAAAGACCTGTGAAATCTTTTTTCATCGTACCCAGCAATTTGTCCACGCCATCCATATTCGACTTCGTCTTGATGGATTCGGTTACCCCTTGTCCCGCATAAATATCCGAGATTTTACCGATAGCAATGGAATCTAAACCCGCTTCCTTCAGAAAATTCATTACGGTCTTGCCCGGAGGGGATACCGAGAAGTCACGCCGGTTAGCCGTACGGGTAAAATGGCCAGGCTCGCCGACAAACGGACGGGCGATAACGCGTACGACGGAGTGCTCATCCTCAAGCGTGAGCTCACGCGCAACCTGGCAAATTTTATACAATTCCTCAAGCGGTACCACTTCTTCATGCGCCGCGACCTGGAATACGCTGTCCGCTGATGTATAGACGATTACGTCCCCCGTCTTCATGTGCTCTTCGCCGAGCTCTTCGATAATCTCCGTGCCGGAGGCAGGCTTGTTGCCCAACACACCGCGCCCGATTTTCTCAGAGAACGGTCCCAGCAGACTGTCGGGGAATCCGTTTGGCCACGTTTTGAACGGCGTCTCTACACGAAGCCCCATAATCTCCCAGTGACCGGTCGTCGTATCTTTGCCAAGCGAAATCTCTCTCATTTTGCCGAAAGCGGCCATAGGTGGCGCATCGGCGGAAACACCTTGGAGCCGCTCGATATGCCCAAGTCCAAGTCCGGCCAGATTCGGTACGTTCAAACCGCCCATCTTCTCAGCAATATGGCCGAGCGTATGCGCCCCTTCGTCATTATACTCTTTCGCGTCCGGCAGCTCGCCGATGCCAACGCTATCTAACACGATTAGAAATATCCGCTTAAATCGCTTCATCTGTTCTAACCTCCAATTTCTTTCCTCACATCTTTTACTGAAAATAAGGAAGGCACTTCAAACATTACCCCGAAGTACCTCTTTTTATGCCCGCGGATGGGCCTTGGCGTACACCTCTTTCAGACGTGAGCGTGTAACATGCGTATAAATTTGAGTGGTCGAAATGTCGGCATGCCCGAGCATTTCCTGCACGGAACGGAGATCAGCTCCATTCTCCAGCAGATGCGTCGCAAACGAGTGACGAAGCGTATGCGGCGTAATCTCTTTGTGGCTATTGGCCAACTGAGCGTATTTCTTAATAATCTTCCAGAATCCCTGCCGGGACAAGCGACGGCCATGATGGTTTAAAAACAGCGCCTCTTCCTGCCCCCGCTTCTTGAGCATCGGCCGACCGCGCTCCAGATAACGGCTTACGCCTTCAATCGCAAGGCGTCCAAGCGGAATGATCCTCTCTTTCGATCCTTTACCGAAACATTTAATAAAGCCCATATTTAAATTCACATCGGATAGATTAAGCGATACAAGTTCCGATACACGGATACCTGTCGCATACAAAAGTTCAAGCATCGCTTTGTCGCGCATACCCGAAGCAAGACGTGTATCCGGTCCGTTCAATAGTGTTTCCACTTCCACTACCGACAACACCTGCGGCAGCTTTTTTTCAATTTTCGGAGATTCCAGATTTACACTCGGATCTTTATCAATAAATTTTTCTCGCAGTAAAAATTGATAAAACGCACGAATAGAAGCCAAATTACGGGACAATGTCGCCGTCGCACGTCCTTGCTCCTGAAGATAAAGCAAATAACCCATAATCTGCATGCGGCTTGTCCCATTTAAATCCGTAATACCCTCACGGCTTAAGTAGGCGCAGTATGCATGAAGGTCCCGCTGGTACGACTCCAGCGTATTCTTCGCTAACCCTCTTTCCACTGTTAAATAATGGATAAATTGGGTAATTAACTCTTTCATCTCTTAATCTCCTCAACATCCAATCTTCTCTATAAATGTTATCCATACCTATTCTTTAATTACTTTATTCCACAATGTTCTCTCGTTTCCTGCTCATAGACAAAAAATTATTCCCCATACCAGTAGAAATCAAAGAGGCGCTGTTTCATTTCTTCGTACGTACCTTCGAATGTGGATGTATGCTTCATTACTTTCATGGCTTTACCCTGGGGTTCTTTGTACGGCTCAGCCGGTTTTATCGCATCGCTCACATATGTAATCACCGTATAAAACACAAACGTGCAAAAAATGAAAATGGCAAGCAGCCTGATAGCGTCCATAACACGGTTGTATGGAATAAACATATTTTTTCTCCTTTCTTAATTCCGGTATGCCTCTCTTCAAGCCTATTCCTTCTATGAAAATTTTATACCTTTTGTTCATTTTCAATTTGTGTTTCACATGATACAATCTATTTTTGGATTAAACTCACGGCAAGGTGTGGTCAACCGATGTACACTCACGAAGAAAAAGAAAACAGCCGAACCAGGCAAGTATTCAATCGTCTAAATTTGCTGCTCTTACTTGTATTTCTCGTGTTCGCCGCCATTATTTTCCGCCTATCGTACGTACAGATTATAGATGGCGAAGAATACGAGCAGAAAGCGACCGCTAAATCTGACAAGAAAGTTCCGATCCCGGCCCTGCGCGGTAATATCTACGATAAAAACGGTAATCTTATTGTGCATAGCCGCGGCTCTTTTACTGCCGTTTTTCAGGAAAAAGACTATATGGACAAAGACTACTACATAAGCCTTGTCACCAAACTGGAAAAAATTCTGTCCGGCACTACCAAGGAAGATTTGCTGAAAAAAATGGATGTCGGCTACGAATACAAAAACGGCAAAGTCGAAAAAACGGCACGCATGACATTGAAATTTCTCGAAAAAGACTTGAAGTACGATTTATCCCAGAAAGAAATCGCCTACCTGGCAGAGCACCGTAATGAACTTGACGGCGTATCCGTCGTAACCAAGCCCATTCGGGAATACGACAAAAAACAGGTGGCGGTGCAGGCCATCGGTTATGTACGACCGTTTAACGTAGCAGATAATCAAGGAATCGAGTACTATCGAAAGAATAAAGACATCTATCTGCCAAACCAGATGGTCGGTTACGAAGGCATCGAGCGGAGTTATGAGGAAGATTTGCGCGGAGAAAACGGCTACCGTATGTATCAGGTAGCGGCGGATCAAACCATTCTTCAGCAAATTAAAGAAGTGCCGCCTAAGCGGGGAAGTAACCTGTACTTGACGATTGACCAGCGGGTACAACTTGAGACACGCGATTTTATTAAGAACTTCCTGCCGAAGCTGCGCGCCACCGGCCGTAACGCCTACTATGCAAAAAATGCATACGCCGTAGCGATGGAAGTGAAAACCGGAAAGATTGTAGCTATGGTCAGCTATCCCGAATATGACCCGAATATCTGGACATCCGGTCCGGACAAAGAAACGTACGAACAAAATAAATATTCGTTTACAAACGGTACCATCCGCAGTGCACCGCATGACGTGCGGCCAAAAACCGGCAAAGATGCGGAGATGGAGAACTACAAACATCCTGCATCCGTTGTTCCGGCCGGTTCCGTTGTCAAGCCTGCGACTGTATTAATGGGTCTGTCGGAAGGAATAGCCCCCTTCTACTGGCCCGATCCCGGTGCATACCGTTACGGCGGCGCCGGGGATGTCGTCCGCAATGACAACGGACATAACTACGGTATGCTGACGCCGCAAACGGCCATTCAAAAATCGTCCAATACGTATATGGCAAACATCGGAAAGCTGCTAAGCCAGAAATACAAGAAGAATTCAGTAAGCGTATACCAGAAGTACTACCATGCGTTCGGCCTTGGAGTAAAAACCGGAGTGGACCTTCCGGGCGAATCGGCAGGCGGCGAAGACTTCCTGGTTATGAATGAACGCTATGGCCCGCTGGCAGCCATGGTACAGGCTTCTTTCGGTCAGCAGGGACGATACACGACAATGCAGCTTGCACAATATGCGGCAACGCTGGCCAACAAAGGAACGCGCATGCGGCCGCAATTGGTTGACCGTATCACGGATAATAACGGTAAAGTTATTAAGTCTTTTAAATCAGAAGTGTTAAGCCAGCTACATGAACCGGACAGCTACTGGCGTATCGTGCATGAGGGAATGGGCATGGTTACCCAGCAGGGCGGAACGGCGGCAGGCGTATTCGCCGGATTCCCGTACCGTGTAGCAGCAAAAACAGGCACATCTCAGCAGGATATTTATGTGCCGGATTCCCTTGATTTTGAAAAAGGGGTCAATTGGCATAAATACAAAGAAATCAACAATGGGGTATTCATCTCGTTTGCGCCGCTCGAAAATCCGAAGCTGGCGGTAGCCGTTGTCGTTCCGGAAGGCGGATACGGCGGACCATCGGCCGGTCGCATCGCCCGCGCCATTTATGACGCATACGACAAGTATGTTGGGCTGGGACCGACGGACAAACCGTATGATCCGGCTACGGCAGTACCGGATGAGGGGCAAACAGCGAAAAAAGCAAAACAATAAGAAAGCAGGCAAAACACAATAAAGCCACCATGGCCTTTCTCTTACTATTCTTATGTTTTACCACGGGATTTAAAAAAAATATAAAAAGCAGCGGCTCTCTCATGAGCCCCTGCTTCTTAGCCTGGAATATTGCTTTTCACGTTGGCAATTTCACTTGCATCCACTTTATCAATGCAGCGGTGACAAACGCCATGAAAAGATAAGCGATGATCGAGAATATGAAATTTAAATTTATCGCTTACCGCCTGCTCTACCTCTCCAAGAAGGTCTTCGTGAATCTCATCCACCGCACCGCACATAACGCAAATCAAGTGATGATGGTGATGCTCGGCGTCTTCGCTGCGGAATTCGTATCGAGCTACCCCATCACCAAAGTTAATCTTCTGCAGAATATGCAAATCACTCATTAATTCGAGCGTACGATATACGGTAGCCAGACCGATCTCAGGAGCCTTCTCTTTGACGAGCAAATAGACATCTTCGGCGGATAAGTGGTCTTCTTCGTTCTCCAACAGAACACGCAACGTGGCTTCGCGTTGCGGAGTCAGCTTATAACTGTGCGCATGCAGTTGCTGTCTGATCTTATCAATTCTTTCTTCCCTCATAAAAAGACCTCCCCGAGCAGCTTCCTACATCCTCATTATAGTGGAGCCGGAATAGGGAGTCAAATATAATTCTTATTAAATAATAATTATTATAAATTTTAAAAGTGTCATGCTGGCATGCTTCATCAATGCGGGAGAAATAAATGCTTCAAAGGCCGCAGCCGCCGTCATGACGCCTCCCATGATTAAAATTAACGCACTGTAAACGAGAAAACGCGGATATAGTGCCCCACCGCGCTTCAAAAACCGGGACTGCACAAGATGCAAGGAGAATGAGACGCCGGCAGTTGCTACGATGATAACCGCAGGAATAACCAGCAGATTTTGCGGAAGCACGGACACCACGGCAAAGTACAGACCTTTCCACTGCAGCTGGTTGACGAGAAAGCCGACCGTGAATCCGACGACAACTCCTTTTAGAAATACCATCACAAGAATCAGCGGAAGTCCGATAATGGACAGTCCAAGAATCCACATGAAACCTACATATTTTAAATAATGACCGAGCGAGCTTTGAAAGCTGCGCAGCGGGTCGGTAATATTGTCGTTTTTCAGTTCGTGAAAAAACTGGCTGACATACATGAACAGTTCCTGCTTCTGCGTCAGGCCAAGCGAGTTGACGACAACCGCGCCGAACCCCACTCCCATGATGAACAGCACAATGATAAACAAGTAGAGCGACGAATTCTCCCGTACATTCTGCTGCAATGTTTGTCCAAGTTTACTCCTTACCAATGGGAATCCCCCCTGTCCTTCTCTTATCACGATATATATGTAGGACAGGGGGGACGTATTACTCGAGCGAAATCTTTCCGTAGATGCCGGCTCCACCTTCAAGAAACGATACATCGCCGCGTCGGCTGCGGTCAATCGCTTTTGCAACGGCGGCACCGACCACATCTGCGAGCTTCTCTACCGAAGTATGGTGTAAAATGTTCATCTCGGTCCCGAATTCAGCCAGCAATTTTTTCATCCGGCCCGCGCCAAGCCCCGGCACGAACTCAAGAGGAATATGGTATCGGTACGGCGGGCGATGTGCCGGATGCGTAGCAGGCGACTGTGTTGAAATTTCCTGGAATCGTTCGTATACGCCGCGCGTGATAACTTTTTTCCCTTCTTTGCCACAATGCGGGCAGCGAGATGTATCCGTCTGCGCCACCAGTTCCTCGCAATTGGTACAGCGTGTTCGATAATACTTGCCTAACTGCGGGTGTAAACCGTAATTCTCTCGTATATGGCGACCTTCCTTACGTCCTAGCGCTAAGCACAGTTCCGTAAAATCAGCGCGTTTTACATAGAGATTCTGGTATTCCCGCGCAATTTTAGCGGTGGAATGAGCATCCGAATTCGTGACAAAGGTAAGAGGACCAAGCTCTGCGATGCCATCGGCCAAGTTTGAATCCGAACTTAGTCCCAATTCAAGCCCCGCAAATCGCTCCACCGCAATCACGGAAGACAAGCTATCCACACATGCGCCATAGACACTTTTATGAGGCGTAAACGCGTGAGCGGGTATCACGATACCGCCCAGCCTGTCTGCCTTTGAAATAAGCGTATCTATGTCCGTATACATACGCTGGGTGCTGAGGTGAATGTTTTTAACTTTTGTCTGATACCAATCGCGAAAGGAGGCAAACGCGGTCCGGTCCGGCAGATAGACAAGGAAGTGCGCCAGTCCGTGCCCTACCTTAAGCTCTACTTCAACGCCGGCAATGAGCGTCACTTCTCCTTCCGGTGCGGCATAGCGGTAGCCGCCACCGGGAAGTTCCTCCATCCGTCCCGTCTGCAGGTGTCCGTCAATCTCTTCCTGCACCTCGGGCGAATGGCAGTCGATAATACCGACCATGTGCATGCCTTTACGCTTTACCGCTTCTTCAACGATGCTTGTCAGAGTAAGCGTACGGGATGCCGTAATTTTTACCGGACGATTATACATTGTCCGCCCAATATGAATATGCAGATCGGCAAAACATTCATTCATGTAGGCCGTCATTTCGCCTCTAGTTCCCACGCGTACACAGCCAGAATCGTTTTCGCATCGCGAATGTCGCCACTAGCAATCAGATCACGCGCTTCTTCCTTTGTCACATGCAAAAGCTCCACAAACTCATCTTCATCCGGCCGCGCTTTACCGGGTACCACTCCTTCTGCCCGGTAAAGATGCACAATTTCATCGGCAAAGCCCGGTGACGTATAGAAAGATGCCTGATGATGCAGGGAGGTGTATGTATAACCGGTTTCTTCCTGAAGTTCACGTCCTGCACATACTTCCGGCTCTTCACCCGGCTCCAGTTTTCCGGCCGGAATCTCTACCAGCATCCGCTCCAGCGGCTTGCGGAATTGCCGCACCATAATCATTCGATCATCTTCTGTAATCGCCATGACCGCGACCGCGCCCGGATGGGTCACGATTTCCCGTTTCGCCGTTTTACCGTTGGGCAACTCTACGTCATCTACTTTTACTTTGATAATTTTCCCGTCGTATATCGACTTGCTTGTGATTGTTTTTTCAATCATCGAGTTCCTGTTCATCCTTTCCGACATAGTGTTCCTCTCTATTGAAGCATATTCAGGCAAACAAATCCATTTTCCGTACTGCTTCCCGCTTTTCGTACTGGCTCTGAGCCAGCCGGGCCGCATAATACGTATGGACAAAGAATGCCGGATCTTCTTCGGCAGTCCGCCCCATTGTCGTAAGCGAACCCGGATAGGAAGCCTCAATTGCCTGCCATTCTTCCCTGTTCAACGGGTCATGCAGAATAAGGGTATGATGTCTGGACTGCTCTCCTATTTGCGCAATCAATTCAGGATTTTGCTCCAGATTCAATAAAAGCGGCGTATTGCGGACGAATCGCAGCACGGTAGCTGTATGGTGGCTTATGCCTGCGTGACGCTCTCTGGAATCGGCCCTGCTTACTCTGGGAATCAGGATTGGTATCCCTCCCAGTTTGTGCACGGTTTCGATTATTGCGACTTGTTCCATTCCACTAAAGCCAAGCGCTGTACCTGTTCCCACAATACCTGGTCCAGGCATAATCACAATCATATCCGCTTCCCATACAAAACGTGCAGCCAACAATGCTGTATAAAGGTTGACGCATTCTGTCTGTCCCCCGAATGTGTGGCCATATGTAATTGTACCCACCAGAAGTCCGAGCGATTGCAAGTGTCGTATATGATCACTAAGCGCCAGTGGCAGTGCGCCTCCCTCGCTCATAATATAGCAGATGCGCGGCATCTTTCCTTCTCCTTCCCGTTGTGATAAATACCGGATGGAGAGAACGAAAGCAGGCAGCATGCTGTGTGTTTCGCCGATAATGACCGGCGTCTGCTTCAGCGCCTTTTCTGCCATATCAAGGGACTCAGCTATGATCTTTCCTTCTTCCGCTGTCTGCACAGCATGCTGAAACGGAGTATACCTCAGTTTTATAATATGACCGCATTGCGCCGCCTCCGCGTCTATAATCGGCTGTCCGTCTGCCCCGATTCGAGCTGATACAAAGTGCTTTCCTCCGCTGCCGAGTCCAAGTTCAAACGCAGTCGTATTCATGATAACCTTCTCTCCCGGCTCGATACGCCCGGTCAACTGCGGATAATTTAAAGCAGCGGACAAATCTTTCTCTCCTACTCGTACTTCCACTTCTTGAAGCGTCTCTTCCTCCCGTATGATACGCATCACTGTTCCGTATGACCATACAATCATCTCGCTCCCTCCTTTTCTACAACAAGAATATGCAAAAGAGGGAAAAGGCAGGACAAAAAAAGATGAAGCCCGCTTCGGGACTCCATCTTTTTCAGCTATTTCGCTGCCTGTTCGCAGAGGGCTACGACAAGCTCCGCGCTCTTTACCAGCTCCTCGACTGAAATTTTCTCGCCGGTCGTATGAATGTCTTCATAACCGATGGCAAGATTAGCCGTCGGAATACCATGGCCGGACAAAATGTTGGCGTCGCTCCCGCCACCGCTTGCAAGCAGACGAGGTTCGCGTCCCACCGCTTTTACGCCTTCGATCGCTTTCTTGACAACTACATCTTCTTCGGAAAATTTAAAGCCGGGATAGACGAGCGTGATGTCTACGTCGGCTGTCGCCCCGAACTCCTGCGCCGCCTCCTCGAATGCACGCTTCATTTTCTCTGTCTGCGCGTTTAGCTTCTCTTCGACGAGACTGCGCGCTTCCGCTGTAATTTGTACCTGTTCGCAAACGATATTTGTCGGACCGCTTCCCTGGAAACTGCCGATATTGGCGGTCGTTTCTGCGTCAATGCGACCGAGCGGCATGCGGGCGACCGCTTTACTGGCGACTTGAATGGCGCTGATACCGGCTTCTGGATTCACTCCCGCGTGGGCGGAACGGCCACGAATGGTTGCAGTAATTTTGGCTTGATAGGGAGCGGCTACGATAATGTCTCCGACTTTGCCGTTGCTGTCCAATGCGAATCCATATTTGGCATGGAGCAATACAGGATCGAACACTTTTGCCCCCTGAAGGCCCGACTCTTCGCCGACAGTAATCAAGAATTGAATCGTACCGTGTGGAATTTCCCGTTCTTTAAGTACACGTACCGCCTCAAGCATCGCAGCAATACCTGCTTTGTCATCGCTTCCAAGAATCGTCGTACCATCGGAAACAATATAGCCGTTCTTTATGCTCGGCTTAATTCCTTTCCCGGGAACGACCGTATCCATATGACATGTAAAATAAATAGTCGGACAACCATCCACCGAACCTTTAAGCGTTGCTACCAGATTACCGGCTTCATGCTCCGTTTTCTCATGCGCATCGTCTTCCACCACTTCCAATCCCAACGCGGAAAACTTTTCTTTTAGTGTATCGCAGATGGCTCTCTCATGCTTCGTCTCGCTATCCACCTGCACAAGTTCCATGAATTCGCTGACAATCCGGTTCTCTTGTACCATCTATGTATTCCCACCTATTCTTGTGATATCGTCTTTTTCTATTGTTTATCAATCCAGGGGAAAATTCAACAACGGCTGCCAATTCACAGCAAGCTTACTCTATATGCTTCCGTGGTATCTATGCTACTCTATAAATACCACTATACATCATAAGACGTAACTGCTATATAAACGTAACGATGCATTAAAAAAGCAAGGGGGAGTCCATGATGACAACGCATACGGCAGATGCTTTGATTCGCGACATTGCCGAGGAAGTAATCCTTTGGAGACGTTATCTTCACGAACATCCGGAATTGTCTTTCTACGAGGAAAAAACCGCACAATTCGTATACGATACGCTGTCTTCATTCGGCGGACTCGAACTTTCCCGCCCGACAAAAAACAGCGTCATGGCCCGTCTTGTCGGCAAACAGCCGGGCAAAACACTCGCGATTCGGGCCGATATGGATGCCCTTCCGATTCAAGAAGAAAACGATTTTGAATTCGCTTCCAAAAACCCCGGTGTCATGCATGCTTGTGGTCACGACGGCCATACCGCCATGCTACTCGGATGCGCCAAAGTGCTTACTGCTCTTAAAGACCAGCTACAGGGAGAGGTTCGCTTTTTGTTCCAGCATGCAGAAGAGATTGCTCCAGGCGGCGCTGAAGAAATGGTGCAGGCGGGCGTGATGGAAGGGGTGGACTATGTCATCGGAACCCACCTCTGGTCCCCGCTTGAAATCGGAAAAATCGGAGTGACTTTCGGCCCGATGATGGCGGCACCGGATACGTTCTGGATCACGGTGCAGGGCAGGGGAGGTCATGCGGCGCTTCCGCATCAGACGATCGACAGCATTGCCGTCGCTGCACAGGTTGTCACCAACCTGCAACATATTGTCTCGCGCAATACCGATCCGCTCGATAACCTCGTTATCTCGGTAACCCAATTTATTGGAGGCACGACCCACAATGTCATTCCGGGCTCGGTTGAAATTTGCGGAACCGTACGCAGTTTCGATGCCACGCTGCGTGAGTCGGTGCCCGCACTAATGGAACGGGTAGTAAAAGGGATTACAGACGCTCATGGCGCCACTTACACATTCAAATACGAGTTCGGCTATCGCCCTGTAATTAATGATGCAGAAGTTACGGAGAAAATTCGCGAGACCGTACTTGAAGTATTCGGCGAGGAAGCGTTGGAGATGCTACGTCCCAATATGGGTGGTGAGGACTTCTCCGCTTTCCAGCAGAAAGCACCCGGTACATTCTTTTACGTAGGAGCAGGTAATCCTGCGAAAGGCATTACGTATCCGCACCATCACCCTCGTTTTACAATTGACGAGGATGCGCTGGAAAAAGGCGTGAAAATGTTCGTCCATGCGGCATTCAAGCTGTTGAGATAGCCATATAAAAAACCGGGGAACCTCCCCGGTTTTTGTTTGTATTGTTTCGTCCATTTATTACAACGGAATGTTGCCGTGTTTTTTTGCGGGACGCTCTTCTTTTTTGTTGCGCAGCATGTCCAATGCTTCGCGCAGCTTTTTCCGTGTCTCGCGTGGATCGATGACATCATCAACCATTCCGCGGCTCGCCGCCACATAAGGATTGGCGAAGCGTTCACGGTATTCTTCAATTTTGGCCTGTCTTGTCTCGGCCGGGTTCTCGCTGTTTTCAATCTCGCGGGCGAAGATGATATTAGCGGCACCCTCCGCACCCATAACGGCGATTTCAGCGTTCGGCCATGCGTATACGACATCCGCGCCAATCGCTTTGGAATTCAGCGCCACATACGCGCCGCCAAACGCTTTACGCAGAATGACCGTAATCTTCGGCACGGTCGCTTCGGAGTATGCATACAAAATCTTTGCGCCATGACGGATAATACCGCCGTGCTCCTGGTTGACGCCCGGAAAGAAGCCGGATACGTCTTCGAACGTAATGAGCGGAATGTTAAATGAATCACAGAAGCGGACAAACCGTGACAGCTTATCGGACGAATTTATGTCCAGACCACCTGCCATGAACTTCGGCTGATTGGCAACAATGCCTACGCTATGGCCGTCAATGCGTCCGAAACCAATCACAATATTTTTCGCAAAATCCGGCTGCACTTCCAGGAAATCGCCGCCATCGACAATCTTATGGATAACCTTGCGTACATCATATACTTTTGTTCCGGCAATCGGCACGATTTCCGCTAATTCATCATCCCAACCGTCATCCTGATGCTCAAGCGCAACAACGGGAGGCTGCTCCTGGCTGTTCTGCGGCAGGAAGCTCAACAGACGTCGCACCTGTTCCAGCATTTCCGGCTCACTCGGTGCGGTGAAATGCGCGTTGCCGCTAATTGAGGCATGCACTTTGGCGCCGCCCAGATTTTCCGCAGAAATCTTCTCTCCGGTAACCGCCTCGATCACTTTCGGTCCTGTAATAAACATCTGGCTTGTATTCTCTACCATGCAGACAAAGTCCGTAATCGCAGGTGAATAAACCGCTCCGCCGGCGCACGGTCCCATAATAACGGAAATCTGCGGAACGACCCCGGAATAGATGGAGTTGCGATAGAAAATATGACCGTATCCGTCCAGCGATTCGACTCCTTCTTGAATCCGGGCGCCACCCGAATCATTCAGACCGATAATCGGGGCACCGTTTTTTGCCGCCAGGTCCATAATGCGGGCAATTTTTAAGGCGTGCATCTCTCCCAGTGCGCCGCCGAATACGGTAAAGTCCTGCGAAAAAACAAATACGAGGCGGCCGTTCACTTTTCCATAGCCGGTTACTACGCCCTCGCCCGGCCCTTCCATTTTATCCATGCCGAAGTTAGTGGCACGGTGTTCAATAAACGGATTTAACTCTACAAATGTGCCTTCATCAAGCAGTAAATCGATGCGTTCGCGTGCGGTCAATTTACCGCGGTTATGCTGCGCGTCAATGCGCTTATCGCCGCCGCCAAGCTCCACTTTGCGGCGCCGTTCGTACATCTCGTCAATTTTCTCGTACATGGTGCTCATATCTTTGTATAGTCCTCCTATCCATCACACATGGAAAACAAGGCAGGAATCCGCCCGCCTTCTTCTTCTACGACTTCTATTCTCTACTTCTCTAATCTTCTCTTCTTACATCCGATCTAGTGTTTGTCTGCGTGATCAGAAAGTTCCGCTGTATCGGCTTTCTGGCACAGTTCGAGCAGTACGCCGTTCGTCGCTTTCGGATGCAGGAACGCAACCATATTGTTATGCGCGCCCAGCTTCGGCGTATCGCTGATTAACTGCACACCCGCTTCTTTCAATTTGTTCAGTCGCTCCTGCTGGTTATCCACCTTCAGCGCGATATGGTGAATGCCTTCTCCCTTCTTGGCAATAAACTTGGCAATAGCACTGTCTTCGCTTGTCGGCTCCAGCAGTTCGATGTGCGTCTCACCGATTTCAAGAAACGCCACGCGTACATGCTCGCTCTCCACCGTCTCAAAGCCTACCAGCTTCAGGCCGAGCATCTGCGTATAAAATTTAACGGACTCATCAAGATTTTTCACTGCGATACCGATGTGTTCAATTTTTTCCGGCGAGCTCATAAGCGGCTCAGCGGAACCCTGTTTTTCTCTTACTTTATGACGGATGAAATCCGCTGTGTCCTTCGTCTTGGTTCCCGGGGTAAATATCTTGGCAATACCCTGCTCTTCGAGGAACGGAATGTCCTCATCCGGAATAACGCCGCCGCCGATGACGACGATGTCTTCCGCTCCCTGCTCTTTCAGCAGGCGGATGACTTCCGGAAATAGCTCATTATGTGCGCCGGACAGGCAGGACAGACCGATAACGTCCACGTCCTCCTGAATGGCGCTCGCTACGATTTGCGCCGGTGTCTGGCGCAAGCCTGTATATACTACTTCCATTCCTTCGTCACGCAGCGCCTGCGCGATAACCAGCGCGCCGCGGTCATGTCCGTCAAGGCCGGGTTTAGCTACAAGTACGCGTATTTTTCTCTCCATCTCTCTCATCCTCTCCTTACACCGGACGGTATTCGCCGAATTCTTCACGCAGAACGCCACAGATTTCTCCGATGGTGGCATATGCGCGGACCGCGTCTAGAATGAGCGGCATTAGATTATCGCTGCCTTTCGCGCCTTCTCTAAGCGCCGCCAGCGTTTCTTTTACTTTGTCATTATCACGGCGTTCGCGCAACTTCTCAAGCTTGGCGCGCTGTATTTTGCCAAGGCTCGGATCTACGCGCAGCAGCTCCGGCTGCTTCTCGCCTTCAATACGGAAGCGGTTTACACCGACGACAACTTCTTCGCCGGATTCTACCTTCTTCTGGAACTCGTAGGCCTTCTCATGGATTTCACGCTGCATGTAGCCCTGTTCAACGGCGGAAACCGCGCCGCCCATATCTTCAATTTTCTTCAGATAATCGAGCACCCGCTGCTCGATTTGATCGGTAAGGCTTTCTACATAGTATGAGCCCGCAAGCGGATCAACCGTATCAGTTACGCCCGTCTCATACGCAATAATTTGCTGGGTACGCAGCGCGATGCGGGCTGACTCTTCCGTCGGCAGCGCCAGCGCTTCGTCGCGGGAGTTCGTGTGCAGGCTCTGCGTTCCGCCAAGCACTGCTGCCAGCGCCTGAATCGTCACGCGCACAATGTTATTATCCGGCTGCTGCGCGGTAAGCGTCGAACCGCCCGTCTGCGTATGCACGCGGAACTGCCAGGACTTCGGATTCTTCGCGCCGTACTTCTCTTTCATCAGGCGGGACCAGATACGACGGGCCGCCCGGAACTTAGCAATCTCTTCAAAGAAATTGTTGTGCCCGTTGAAGAAGAAAGACAGTTGTGGCGCAAAATCGTCAATATCAAGGCCGGCTTCGAGCGCGGCTTCAACATACGCCACGGCATCGGCAAGCGTAAACGCCACTTCCTGCACAGCCGTCGAACCGGCTTCACGAATGTGGTAGCCGCTGATGCTGATCGTATTCCACTTCGGCACATTCTTGGCACAGTATGCAAAAATATCGGTAATTAAGCGCATGGACGGTTTTGGCGGGAAAATGTATGTGCCACGCGCGATGTATTCTTTCAAAATATCGTTCTGGATTGTACCGGACAGCTTCTCCGGAGGCACGCCCTGCTTCTCGCCGACTGCAATGTACATGGCGAGCAGTACAGACGCCGGCGCGTTAATTGTCATGGATGTGCTAACTTTGTCAAGCGGAATGCCGTCCAGCAGAATCTCCATATCTTCGAGCGAGTCGATGGCTACGCCCACCTTTCCCACCTCGCCGGTGGACATCGGATCATCTGAATCGTAGCCGATTTGTGTCGGCAGGTCAAACGCGCAACTTAAGCCCGTCTGTCCCTGCTCCAGCAGGTACTTGAAACGCTTGTTCGTCTCTTCCGCCGAACCGAATCCGGCGTACTGGCGCATTGTCCAGAAGCGGCCGCGGTACATGGTCGGCTGTACGCCGCGCGTATACGGATATTCACCCGGCAAGCCGGATTTTTCCATATACTCGTCCGTCAGCTCCTCCGGAAAATAGACGCGTTCCACCTCGATACCTGATGAGGTTTCGAATTTCTCTTTGCGCTCCGGCACTTTGGCAAGGCGTGCTTCCACTTTCTCTTCCCACGCTTGAAGCGCTTTCTTCGCTTTGTTTTTGCCCATGGTTTCCCTCCTCATAGAGCACTCCATATCATTTCTTCTTTGTATCTGTTTCTATTTTTGAAACAAAAGAATTGTTCCAATCTTTCTATATATTCTTCTTTTTCCCTTGAACTCCTGCTTGTTTCGACAAAATTTCACACAAAAAACTCCCATGGCATCTCAGCCGCAACCCCGACATGAAAATCATGGGAAGACCGGTTGACTTTTGAGATGCGAAAGAAAAGAAAGAAGAGAACGAGAAGATGATTTTAATGTGGAAAAAGGCGAACGCCTTTTTCCTCCCTGGATCTCATTTTCTTCTTCCCCCCTCCTTCTTTTCTCATGATTTTCAAAGAAAAAGAAAAGAGGAGGCGTTCGTCCCGCTCCTCCTTATCATATCCTCTTAGTAAATGCTTGTATGCGAGCCGTATGCTTCCAGTTTCTGCTTCACACTTTGCAGGAAGCGGCCGCACACCAATCCGTCAAGCACCCGATGGTCAAGCGACAGACAAAGATTGGCCATATCGCGGATGGCAATCATATCATCGATAACGACCGGACGCTTGACGATCGACTCCATACTAACAATAGCCGCCTGCGGCTGATTGATAATCGGCGCGGACAGCACGGAGCCGAATGAACCGGTATTGTTTACGGTAAATGTGCCGCCAGACATATCGTCCATCGAGAGCTTCCCCTGACGCGTTTTCGCCGCCAATTCGTCCACTGCACGCGCCAAACCATAGATGCTCTTCTGATCGGCATCTTTAATGACCGGCACGAACAGCGCGTCATCAGTGGCTACGGCGATGGAGATGTTGATATTTTTGCGCATAATGATTTTATCGCCTGCCCAGACGGAGTTCATAATCGGGAATTGTTTGATCGATTCCACAACCGCCTTGATAAAGAATGGCAGGAACGTCAGATTAAAGCCCTCTTTTGCTTTGAACTCGTCTTTCAAGCTGTTGCGCAACTTCACCAGATTGGTCATATCGACTTCGACCATCGTCCAGGCGTGCGGCGCGTCATGCTTGCTCTGCACCATGCGGTTTGCAATCGTTTTTCGAACGCTGGTAACCGGAATTTCCGTATCGCCCGGATAAACGCTGACTTCCAGCGTGCCCACCGCAGGACGTACGCTCGGCTCCGGCTCTGCCGCTGCAGTCGGCTGCCGGGTGGCAGTCCGCTGTTGAGCCGATACTGCCTGGATTGCCGGTTCTGCCTGCGGAACCGGCTGTGCCGCTGTCCTGCTCCGTTCGATAAAGCTCATTACATCTTTACGGGTAATCCGTCCTTCTTTGCCCGTACCTTCGAGTTGATTCAAATCAATATTGTTTTCCTGGGCGAGACGCATCACGGCCGGAGAATAACGCTTGCCGGCTGCTTTTGCCGCCGCGCCGCCCGCATCACTCGGCCGTGCCGATGCTACCGGCGTTTTGGGAGATTCGGCCGCCGGCATCTCAGACGCGGTCTCCTGCGTATTGGCAGGCTGTGCTGCCGCTTGTGCAGCCGCGGCGCCGCCTTCGGTTTCGATATAGCAGATCAGCTCGCCGACAGCAAGCGTATCGCCTTCGCCGGCTACCAGCTCCGCTACCGTACCTTCCAAGGTCGAGGGAACTTCGGCATTGACTTTATCAGTCGTTACTTCGCACAACGGTTCGTATTTTTTTACTTTATCGCCCGGTTTGACCAGCCATTTCGCAATGGTGCCTTCTGTAACGGATTCGCCTAACTGGGGCATAAACACTTCGGTTGCCATAACGCGTGTTGCCTCCTTCTATCTGAGAAAATCATGAAAAAATCCGGATATTAAAATTCGGCCAGCTCGCGCATTGCGGCCATTATCTTGTCAGGAGTAAGCATGAAGAATTTCTCAAGCGTCGGACTGTACGGCATCGCCGGTACGTCCGGTCCTGCCAGACGTTTAATCGGTGCATCTAGATCGAACAAGCATTCTTCGGCGATTACAGCCGCTACCTCGCCGCCAACGCCGCCTTCTTTGTTGTCCTCATGGATAATGAGCACCTTACCGGTTTTGCGAGCCGCTTCCACGATACTTTCTTTGTCGAGCGGATAGAGCGTGCGCAAATCAAGAACGTGGGCATTAATACCTTCTTCAGCCAGCTTCTCCGCTGCCTGCAGCGCAAAATGCAACGTCAGACCGTAGCTAATAACCGTAATGTCTTCACCTTCGCGCTTTATGTCGGCTTTACCCAGCGGCACGGTATAATCCGACTCTGGGACTTCGCCTTTAATCAATCGGTAGCAACGCTTATGTTCAAAAAAGAGTACCGGATCATCATCACGAATCGCCGCTTTCAACATGCCCTTTACATCGTATGGGGTAGAAGGAGCCACAACTTTCAAACCCGGCGTACTGTTGAACATCGCTTCTACACTCTGTGAATGATAGAGCGCACCGTGCACGCCTCCGCCATAAGGGGCGCGGATAACGAGCGGGCAGTGCCAGTCATTGTTGGAACGGTAGCGCATTTTCGCTGCTTCGCTGACAATCTGGTTAACCGCCGGCATGATAAAGTCAGCGAACTGCATTTCTGCTACCGGCCGCATCCCGTAGGCAGCGGCGCCAATTGCCACGCCGGCAATCGCGGATTCAGCAAGCGGTGCGTCAATCACGCGCTCTTCCCCGAATTCTTCGTACAGTCCGTTCGTCGCACGGAATACGCCGCCGCGCACCCCCACATCTTCGCCCATGATAAACACGCGCCTGTCGCGCTGCATTTCCTCGCGCAGCGCCTGGGTTACCGCATCGATATATGAAATGATTGCCATCCTATTCTACCCCCTCTTATTCCGCATATACGTGATTGAGCGCGGACTCCGGCTCCGGATAAGGCGCATTCTCAGCGTACTCGGTCGCTTCGTCCACTTCACGCGCCGCCTGTTCGTTCAACTCTTTCTCTTTTTCTTCTGTCAACAAGCCTACTTCGCGCAGATAGACGGAGAAGCGCAGGATCGGATCTTTCTTCTTCGCTTCTTCAACCTCTTCGCGCGAACGGTACGAACGGTCGTCATCGTCGCTCGAGTGCGGTACAAGACGGTACGTAACGGCCTCGATCAGCGTCGGGCCTTCGCCGCGGCGGCCCCGGTCCACCGCTTCTTTCGTCGCTTTATATACTTCAATCGGGTCATTTCCGTCGATAGACACGCCCGGAAATCCATAGCCCTGCGCCCGGTCCGCCACACTCTTGCAGGCAAGTTGCTTCGTAATCGGTACGGAAATGGCATACTTGTTATTTTCGCAGAAGAAGATAACCGGAAGCTTGTGTACTCCGGCGAAGTTCGCCCCTTCATGGAAATCGCCCTGGTTGCTTGATCCTTCGCCGAACGAAGTAAATACGACCGGATTCTTACCGTCCATCCGACCTGCCAGCGCAAGACCTACGGCATGCGGTACCTGGGTCGTTACCGGACTTGATCCGGTTAAGATATTATGTTTGCGGCTGCCAAAGTGGCCCGGCATCTGACGTCCGCCGCTGTTCGGATCTTCCGCCTTCGCAAACGCCGACAGCATCATATCTTTAGCCGTCATGCCGAACGCCAGTACGACGCCCATATCCCGATAGTACGGGCACGCATAATCCGTTTCTCGATTAAACGCGAACGCCGCACCTACCTGTGCCGCTTCCTGCCCCTGGCAGGAGATAACAAACGGAATTTTGCCTGCGCGGTTGAGAAGCCACATCCGTTCATCAATTTTACGGGCCAAAAGCATAGTGTAGTACATATCTAAAACCTGTTCATCGGTTAAGCCTGCCGCTTGATGACGATTTTCCGCCATAAACAATCGCCTCCTTAAATATTGGTGAGATGGAGGTAGGAAGTTAGAACGTAAGATACATTCTGTTTCCAACTTACAATTTCTTACCTCTACTTTCTATCATGAATGAATTGCTTTGCCGTCCACCGCCAGTGCCGCTTCGCCCATAATCTCGGACAGCGTCGGATGCGGATGAATCGTGTGCGCAATTTCCCATGGAGTCGCATCCAGCACACGCGCCAGCGCACCTTCCGCAATCAAATCGGTGACATGCGGTCCAATCATGTGTACACCCAGCACGTCATTCGTTTTTTCATCTACAACCAGCTTGACGAAACCATCGTACTCGCCATATACAAGCGCTTTGCCGATGGCGCGGAAATTGAACTTTCCGGTCTTCACGCTATATCCTTGTGCTTTTGCCTCCGCTTCGGTTAAGCCCACGTTGGCCACTTCAGGGCGGCTGTATGTGCATTTCGGTACCATCGTATAATCGATCGGGTGCGGTTTTTGTCCGGCCATATGCTCGACGGCGACGATGCCTTCATGCGACGCCACATGCGCCAACTGCAGGCCGCCGATAACATCGCCGATCGCATAAATATGAGATTCTCCGGTTTGGAACATCTCGTTCACTTTGATGTAGCCATTCTCTACCTGCGCCTCCACGTTGTTCAGCCCGATGTCTTCGATATTGGCCTGACGGCCGACGGACACGAGAATTTTCTCGGCTGTAAACACCATCTCTTTTCCGTTCTGCTCCGCCTTAATCGTTGCGTTTCCTTCGCTGCGCGCCAGCGTTTCAGGCAATACTTTTGCTCCCGTATGTACTTTGATTTTTCGTTTCTTAAGCAGGCGCGTCATTTCCTTGCTGATTTCCTCATCTTCAAGCGGCAGGATACGGTCGGCATATTCAACGATTTCCACTTCTACTCCCAGATCGTTAAACAGCGACGCCCATTCGATCCCGATAACACCGCCGCCGACAATTAGTACAGACTTCGGCAACTCTGTAAGTTCCAATGCTTCATCACTCGTGATAACCGTCTCTTTATCAATGGTAAGCCCCGGCAGCGTACGCGGACGGGAACCTGTAGCAATCAGCACAAATTTCGGTACGAGAATCTCGGATTCGCCGTTCTTATATTCAACGTTTACAGCACCCGCCTGCGGCGAAAAAATGGACGGTCCCATAATGCGGCCCGTACCTTCGTATACATCGATTTTGCCCTGCTTCATCAAATGCTGGACCCCTTTATGCAGTTGGTTTACAATCTCTTGTTTACGCTCCTGCATCCGCACGAAATTAATGCCAATGTCTCCGGCTTCAACTCCGTAATAAGCGCCGTTTTTTAACGTGTGATATACTTCCGCGCTGCGCAGAAGCGCCTTGCTTGGAATACACCCGCGATGCAGGCATGTTCCGCCCAGCCTATCTTTTTCGACCACTGCAACCTTCATACCCAGCTGAGAAGCACGGATGGCGGCCACATAGCCACCCGTGCCTCCGCCGAGCACCACTACATCATATTCATTTGACATAGGGCACCTCCGTTTTAGTGAAAAATCAAGAAGAAAGAATATATGACGGTATTTACTGCTTATGATGGATACGGGAAAGCTCATGTTTGCCGTTCTGCAGGAATGTACTGCGCGAACGCTGCATGCTGGCGATACGTTCTTCACACATACGATCGGCCGCTTTATACGTCGGGATGTTATCCCGTTTGGAGATTTCGATGACCTTCTGGATGGTATCGTAGATCGTTTCGACTTTTTTTATGGCCCGCTCGCGGTTATAGCCCTGCAGTTCGTCAGCCACATTAATCAGGCCGCCCGCGTTGATAATATAGTCCGGTGCATAGACAATGCCCATCTCCTGAATGATGTCTCCGTGCCGCTCTTCGCGTAACTGGTTGTTGGCCGCGCCGGCAATCACTTTCGCCTTAAGCTGCGGAATGGTGTTGTCGTTAATGATTGCTCCAAGCGCACACGGGGCAAAGATATCGCAATCCTGGCTGTAAATATCGTTCGGGTCCACCGCTTTGGCTCCGAATTCGTCAACGGCACACTGTACATTGTCTTTGTTGATGTCGGTGACAATCAATGTTGCGCCTTCTTCGTGCAGATGGCGGCAGAGGTTATATGCTACATTGCCCACGCCCTGCACAGCGATGATTTTGCCGCTCAGATCATCTGTCCCAAACGCCTCCTTCGCCGCAGCCTTCATGCCCCGATATACACCATATGCCGTTACCGGCGATGGATTGCCGCTGCTGCCGAATGCGGGAGAAACACCGGTCACATAGTCGGTTTCCATATGGATGGTGTCCATATCGGCTACGGTTGTGCCCACGTCTTCCGCTGTAATATAGCGGCCGTTCAGCCCCTGAATATAGCGGCCGAACGCGCGGAACATTTCTTCGTTCTTGTCTTTGCGCGGGTCGCCGATAATAACCGCTTTGCCGCCGCCTAAGTTAAGACCTGCACCGGCCGCTTTGTACGTCATGCCGCGCGCCAGACGCAGCGCATCTTCAATGGCTTCCTCTTCCGTATCATATGTCCACATGCGCGTACCGCCCAGTGCAGGTCCAAGCGTAGTATCATGTATGGCGATAATCGCTTTTAAACCGGAGTTCTGGTCCTGACAGAAAACCAGCTGTTCATAGTCGTATTTTTCCATATATTCAAAGATTCCCATACAGACTCATGCCTCCTAAGAAGTGTACATTTTATCGCTGGCACACAACGCAACTAGATATTTAGAAGGTAGAAAAACAAGGGGAATTAGAAAATGAATGGACCAATTATTTTTCCAATTTCTTACCTTCATCTTCTAACCTCGTACCATTAAACGACAGCCAACCAATATTCTTTGTTTTTAATATGGTTTATTATTGTCTCCTGTTATTGTTAACATGCAACAAAAATGCCAACTTTAGTTTTGTAAACGCTTCCGAAAAAGGTAGCGGCACACCTGAATTTTTTCTCAGGAAACGGATCGGAAGCCGCCATCATCCCTGCAAAAAAATTCATAGTGCGCAAAAAATTGCAAGCAATATTTTTCTATAACTTATACTTTTCAATTTTATAATACAAGTTACGAATGGAAACACCCAATTGCTTAGCCGTTGCTGTTTTATTTCCTTTATTGCGTTTCAACGCTTCCCGGATAATATCCGCTTCCACTTCTTCCAGCCGTTCATTCAGCGTTCGGGTATCCTGCGGGCTTGCGGAGGATAACGCGCTGCCGTATTGGACATCGGGCCGCCCTTCTTCCGTGCCTGCAAGGTCCGGCAAATGATACGGCTGTATTGATGTCTCTTGAAACTTCATATTAATGAGGGAACGGCTAATGACGTTTTCCAACTCGCGCACATTCCCCGGCCATGAATACTCCATCAGACGCTGCAGCGTTTCCGGCTCTATATTCCGTACGTTTCTTCCGTATTCCTGGTTGTATTTGTGAATAAGGTGCTCCACAAGCTCAACCATATCCTGCACCCGATAGCGCAGCGGTGGAATTACGATCGGAAGCACGTTAATTCGGTAATACAAATCTTCGCGGAAAGTGCCTGCCTGCATCGCCCGCTCTAAATTGACATGAGTAGCCGCAATGACCCGTACGTCGACCGCGATTGCCTTTGTACCCCCAATACGCACGATTTCTTTCTCCTGCAGCACGCGCAAGAGCTTGGCCTGCGTACTCATCGACAGCTCGCCGATTTCATCGAGAAAGATTGTGCCGCCGCTAGCCTCTTCGAACAATCCCTTTTTTCCGCCCCGCTTTGCTCCGGTAAACGCTCCTTCTTCATAGCCAAACAACTCGCTTTCAAGCAACGCTTCCGGAATGGCAGCGCAATTTACCCGAACGAACTGGTTGTATTTTCGTGTACTCTCATTATGAATGGCATGGGCGAATAACTCCTTGCCCGTACCGGATTCTCCCCGTAACAGCACCGTAGCCGGCGTTCGGGCCGCCTTGCGCCCCTGCTCGATCGCATGCAGCATTCCTTCGCTTTTACCGACAATGTCATCAAATGTGTAGCTCGCTTCCAGCTTGCGCACCAGGCGCTTAACACGCTCTAACTCTTCGTTCAACTTCTTAATCTCGGAAACGTCATGGATAACTCCGACACTGCCTTTAAGCACGCCGTCAACGACGACCGGTGCCACGTTCACCACGACATCCCGCTTTTTTGGCCCCACCTTGAGCGGTACACCGCGCACCGCCTGGCTCGTTCTGAGTACCTGCATATGCATGCTTTCCCCTTCAGAGATGTCCACATCGGCTGGCTTACCGATGACATCCGCCTCACTCAGTCCGGTCAGACGGGTATAAGCGGGATTTATCATTAGACCGTTCCCCTGCGTATCTACCACGGAAATCGCATCATTGGATGATTGGATAATGGCGGAAAGCAAGCTTTGCATATCTTTGAGCGTTGTAATTTCACGGGTCAGGGTGGCCACTTCCGTAACATCCCGAAATACAGCGACTGCACCGATAACCTCCCCGTTCCGCTCCAGAATCGGGACGCGGTTAGTCACAATACGACGGGCTTCACCAAGGAACTGTTCCTGATTCAACTCCGGCTCTCCCGATTTGAGCACGATATGCAGACGGGAGTTCGGAATGACTTCCTCTGCCTTTTTTCCAAACGCATCCTCTTTCTTTATACCCAAAATTCGCTCGGCGGCACGATTGTACAGCGAAATCATTCCATTTTTATCGACTGCGATCAGTGCGTCATGCGTAGAATTAAGCACGGTATCGATTTCCCTCCGCTTACCGTGCAGCACATTGACCAGCCGGGTACGCTCCTCGATTAGCTGCATCATCACAGAAGCAACGCTTCCTGGAATAATGACGGTCTCTTCCGGCTTTACCGCCTGTAGTTTTCTATACATCTGGCTGTCACCGGTCACTTCCAGCACGACGTCTACGCCTTCCTTAAAAAAGCGGTCTATCGTATCAGCGACCGGAATGGAAAGCTCCCTGGCGAGCATAAGGCCAGGAGCCTTCCCGTCAATATCGACTACACCGACAATATTCACACTATCCATCTGATGCAGTACACGCAAAAGAGCCGTACCCCCACGACCGGCTCCCATGATCACAACTTTCATGTGCTTCCTCCCTCACCATGAAAAAAATTGCACACTTCTTTTTTATTTAAACAGAACAACTCTGGTTCAGCAATAGTAGACAAACCCAAAAGAAACAGATAAGATGAGGGCATAGAAAACCACCATAGCGTTTCAGCCGCAACCACGACATGGAAATCATGAGAAGGGCGGCTGACTTTTGCGGTACGAAGGAAAAGAGAGGAAAGAATGTATGCTATTACGATTCGTCGCCGTGCTTATTATTTATGTTATTCCGGGTGCCGTCGCGGCGTACGGCTTTAAAACGATGCGGGATACGCTGTATTTATACTTTGATCCGGCCGTCAATCAGTTCCTTCTGGGGAAGTTTTTTCTCGGATTCGTGCTGTTTGTGATTGGTGTCGCGATTATCGCCGGCTTTATCCTTCACAGGGATCGCAAGAAAAATCTCGTGCAGCCCCGCTTCCAAAAGAAAGAGCAGATCTAAACACACGCAAAAAGAACCGCACTGTCCGTCCTTTATCGTACGTACTGCGGTTCTTTTTTATTGTCTATCTCGCTTCCGGCGGCCTGCCCCACTGATCAATCCGGCTCAGCACAGGACTTCTTTCAATTACAGCGGTCAACGATACTCTTTCGGCATACAGTTGGATAAGAAATAACGTTCCGATAAGCAGCCATTTTACCGATGCATCGAACGAATACACACAAAAAATACCGCCCACAAATCCCAGCAGATTGGCGCCTGTATCTCCAAGCATAGCCTGTGCAGAGCAATCAAACGGTGCAGCGGCCAGTGTGCAGCCAAGCATATACCAAAACAACGGTACCAGTGCGGGCGATAAAGTTCCGAATATTGCACAGATGATCAGAATAAACCAGAAGCCTTTTAACGCACGTCCGGGACGCACATCAAGCAGATTGACAAAATTTGCGCTCAATCCAAGCAGCAGCGCATCTACCATGAATGATACGGCTGTTGCGGATGCAGAAGCAGCCACGGCTACCGCGCAGATTCCAATTATACCAAGTTTCACGATACCGGTCGTCACTTTGCCTTCACGCCATAGCACATTGAAGTGGCCGCGTAACCCCTTTGCTCTTGTCTGTCCATAACGGTCATCCAACCAGCCTGCCAGTGAGACAACAACCGCCGCACAAACGACCCACGATAGAAGAAACCCTTGCATCCTCCATACTGATAGGGTGGCAAATCCCAGCAAACCGAATGACAATATCAAACCGTACCCTAATGGAATAGCATGTCCGGCATAATTGGACGCTACCCACTTCATGCGGATGAAAATAGCACAAGCCAGCCTCATTCCTATGTAACCCATAAGCCAACCGACCGCGAATATAAGACCGCTCATCTTCTCGCCTCCCGCCTTCCCGCCACCGCTTTTTGAATGGCCACGCACTGCCGTCCGCGGTGCCAGAAGCCGCCAAGACTTCTACCGTGCTCACGATGCCGAATTGGCAGCGGGATCTCCCGCATTGGAAAGCCGGCCCGCAGTATATCGAGCGTCATGGCAACCTCGATACCAAAGCCACAGTTCCAGTCCCGTACCGCTTTCACCGCCCGGCGTGTTAATGCCCGCTGACCTGATAGCGGCGCCTGAAGAGTAATGCCTGTCATCTGTCGGATGCTTCGCTGCGCCAGCCGTTTGACAAGCCCGAATCCTCCTTGCTCCGCAGGAGGCGGGCAGGCAACCGTCATCTCGCATGTTCCGCTTTCCAGCTCATTCAATAGCAATGCTGTATAGGCAGCGGTCGTTCCCAAATCAGCATCCACCAATAAAAACCGCTCACAGTCCGACAATTCAATCCCACGCCAGAGCGCAATTCCTTTGCCTTGATTTTGCGGAAGACGCAGCACCGTATCCGCCCACGGTGCTGCAAGCAGTGACGTATCATCCCTGCTTCCGTCGTCCACTACAACCAACTGTAATCCGGCAAGCACCTTAGAATGACGCAACGTCCGCAGTGTCTCCGTAATCCATGCCGCTTCATTGTAAGCGGGAACGATGATGGCGGTCGTTTCTTTCATCGTTTTCCCTGCATAAGCATTTTTAAATAACGCATGAACGGCAGTCCGGTGTTTATGATCGACGGATACAAGCGGTGAATGCCTTTTGCATCCACCAGTCTGCCTCCAATCTTCATCCGCACCAGCAGCGTACTCGCCATTCCCTGGCGTCCTTTCTCCAGGAAATCATCCATTGCCGTGTGGGTGCCCACACCTACAATCAACGACGCACCGCTCTCGTAAGCATACAGAAGCGCCATATCCTCGCTTGTTCCCGGAGCCTGCAGCAGATGATACGGTACCCCCAACGCCTTTATCCGGCTTTCGCCGGGTGCACTTCCGTCCGCATACGCATGTACAACAACATCCTTCGCCTCACGAAGCGCCACATCGCTTACGCTATCCATATCACCCATGATAATATCGGGTTTCCATCCCTGCTCAAGCAGCGCGTCGCTCCCGCCATCCACACCGATAAGCGTCGGCCGGTACGCAGCAACATAGCTGAATAACGCCTGTAGGTCCTCTTTGTAATGCCTGCCGCGCGAGACCACCACCACATGTCTGCCCGCAAGCGTCGTACGAAGCGGGAGCCGGACAAGCGGCCGAAATAAGCGCTCCTTCTCCTGCAGCGCGTACTGAATGGTATTGTCGACAAAGGAAGCAAGCTTTTCGGGCGCGTTTTTTTCCACGTTCCGATAGGTCACCTGCCACTCTTCGCGCGTTACCGGCACAAGTCGGGTCAACATGGTACGGTCCTGTTTCCGGAATAAATAATGGCCGTCAATGACCACCTCTTCACCGTCAGCAAGCTCTCTTGAAAGATAGGGGCGGCTCGGGCACTCGTATAGCGGAATGCCTGTTTCAAGCAAAAGCCGTGCTCCATGCGCCTCATATTCTCCGGTAAACGATACAGCACAGTTGACCACCGCTCTTACTTTTCGCTCAATAAGCCCGCGGGCCGCCAGCTCATCGATATTCGTATGTGCAATAACCGCAATATCGCCCGGACGAAGCGATCCTGTTACATGTTTTGTAATATGTCCGCACCGAACCGGGCCGCGGACAATACGGTTGTTCTTTCCCAGACGCATAAACATAATCCGCTCATCTCCTTCCTTATTTAGTATGGAAGAGAGAGAGCGGTTCCATACGAAAACAAAATAGAGAAGGAATCCCGCCTGTCGGCGTTTTGTCCTTCTCCCGTTTGATACGTTTATTTTTTTACGATCCTCCCCCGCCAGCGTTTCATTCCACCGGATACATTGTACAAGTTCTTGAAGCCTTCCTTCTTGAGGATGCGGGCCGCCTGCGAACTGCGGAATCCGCTCTCACAAATCAGATACGTCTCTCTGTCTTTCGGAATACCGTTGACCGCCGACTTTACCTGGCCGAGCGGAATGTTACGCGCCCCCTGAATATGTCCGCTCCGGTATTCATTCGGCTCCCGCACATCAATAATCTGTTTGCCTTTCGGCTGCTTCAACACTTCTTGCAACTCATCCACCGATATGCTTTTTACTCCGCGCGGCGGCAGTATGCGAAAGAAAATAAATACAAGTAAAAGTCCCAGCAACGCTACAGCTAACCAATCCATGTCTTTCTTTCTCTCCTTACCTTTGATATGCCAATAAAAGTATCGTACTACAGCTTATTTGACCTTGCAACCAGCAGCAAAAGACCTGTGGGATGCATACCCGGAGGTAAGTTAAATCGTACACGGTTATTGTTGAACACGGAAACGGTTGACGGCTTCCTGGAGCTGGATGGACAGCTCTTTTAGTCGATGACTATCAATGAGAATCTCCTGTGCTGATGCGGCCTGCTGCTGGCTGGAAGCACTGACCTGCTCCGTGCTCGCCGACGCTTCCTCTGTAATGGCAGCAATGCTCTCCATCGATTCCGCCACAATCACGGCGTTGTGCTCTACCTGTTTAAGCTCCTCGGCAATCGCTCGGGCCAGCTCGGTCACCTCGTCGATCATGCCGGCCATCTCCGAGAAATAGCTTCCGGTTTTCTCAACCATCGTACGGCCTTCTTGAACGATGGATACACCTCCGGCAATCGATTGCGAAGCGCGATTCGCTTCTTTCTGCGTATCGGAGATGAGCGTCTGTATTTGTGCGGTCGCCCGATTGGTCTGCTCGGCGAGCTTACGCACTTCGCCCGCAACGACCGCGAATCCCTTACCGTGCTCACCTGCCCGCGCCGCTTCAATACTGGCATTGAGCGCAAGCAAATTCGTCTGCTCGGCGATGTTTGCAATCAGCGTGACAATGCTGCCGATTTCGTTCGATTTTTCCTCAAGCTCGTGCATCATCCGGGCAGATTGGTGAATGCGCTCGTCTACATCCTGCATTCGGCTGATCGCCTGCTCGGAAGCATCAAGCCCTTCTCTGGATAGACCGTTCATTTTCGTAAATGCCCCGACCATACGGGACGCCTCACGTGAAATGTTGTCAATCGTATGCTTCATCGCCCCCATCTCCCCGGTCACCTCGCTGACCGAGTCGGCAATATTGGTCGATCCGGTCGCCAAATCCTGAATAGTAAGCGCTACCTCCTCGGCGGCTCGCTTCGTTTCCTCGCTGGAAATCGTCATATTTTGCGACGATTGCTCCAGGTGTGCAGAGGTTGTCTTCATAGTCTCTACGATACCGCTCATGTTTTCGATCATCTTATCGAAGTTCTCGCTTAGCTTTCCTACCTCATCTTCGCCGCGCACATTGGCACGTACCGTTAAATTCCCCTGCGCTAATTCAGACGTCAAATCGCTCAATTGGCGAATCGGACGCACAAAGCGGGATGCAAAAAGAATAAGGACAATGCATGTAAAAATTAAGACTCCGACAACGGTAGCCAGTGAAATTTTTGCAAGATACGAAAGCTGTTCTGTCGCTTCATGTGCCGGAGCAGTGATGACAAGCGACCAGTTTGTCTTTGGAATGAATGTATAATAGCCTATTTTTCTGACGCCTTCATAATCGTAACGCTTCGCACCGGTCTGTCCCTTTTGCGAGTCTTTAATAATGGAAACGAGATCTTGGTTTGGGTTTTCCAGCACATTCTCTTTAAGAATTTTATCTTTTTTCGGATGGGCGATAATTGTTCCGTCTTTCTGAGTCATAAAGGCATAGCCCGTTTTGCCGAGTTTCACGTCCGAGATCACGCTCGTAATGTAATCTGCCGTAATGACTCCGGCAAGAATTCCCTTGCGCTCGCCGGTCTTTGTCTCCAGCGGCACGGCGAATACAACAATTTTTTTGCCGGTGGTCTTCGCTACCATAACATCGGAAATGGCGGAAAGCCCGCTCATCGCCTGTTTAAAATACGGACGTTCTGCAACATTGGCCCGATCTCCGTTCGTGGTTAACGTATTTCCCTTCTCATCGCTGACAAAAAAATAATCGAACTCCTGGTTTATCTCTAATTGTTTTTTCAAATACGAAATGGCCGTCTCAGGAGGACTCTCTTTCAAAACATCCGCTTGAGAAATAGTATTTAATATACTCTGCTGTACAGAAAGCCATGTAGTGATTTGCTTTTTCAAATCGGTAAGCTGCAGATTCGCTTTTTCGTTGAAATTCTGCTCGAGAAACTCCGTTGCTTTCGAATGGTTAATCCAGGCAATGGTCGACAGCGACACAATCAGGATAGGCAAAACCATTCCCAGTAATTTGCTTCTCAACGACTTCATGACATTCTCCTCCCCCTATTTGTCGAATTCCGACTTTTTAACTATATAACCAACTTCCTATTTTTAGCAATATATAAATTGGGAAGAATTTAAGAACAATTTATATAAATTGCTTTGTATACAAAACCACTACGGCTTCTCAGCCGCAACCCCGGCATGAAAATCGTGGGAAGAACAACTGACTTTTGCGGTACGAAGAAAAAGAGAGGAAAGAAGGAGGAGAGGATTTCAATGGGGAAAAAGGCGTTCGCCTTTTTCTTCTCTGGATCTCCTTTCCTCTTTTTCTCCTTCTTTCCTCATGATTTTCACAGAAAAAAGGCTTCTGCATGTGCAAAAGCCCCTGTAACAATATTTTATGATCCGATGTAATGAGATAGCTGCGGCAGCATGCGCACCCCCTCACTCATGCCGGACTGACAGAGAGGGCAGACAGGCTGCACCGAGAACGAATAATCCTTCCGCATCCACCCATTACACGCGTCATTCGTGCAGTTCCATACGCTCATCTCAAATAGAGGAACCTCTTCCGCCTGCTGTTTGCCTCTCATGAAAGCCATACATCTCCCGTCCTTTCCGTGAAAGTACTCATAGTATGCCTGCACTTGCGTTTTTTATGCTTTTTTTGTCGAAAAAAGCGAAACGGCACTTCTTTTGATAACCTTTGTCGAGTAGGTAGGAACTTTTTCATTTATGCCGTATTCTTACTGTAAAGCGTGTGACGACAAGGAGGATGAATACAATGCAAAGCAATAGCATGTGGATGGCCTCAAAAGATGTAGCGGAAAAATTGGATGTAAGTGTACGGACAATCCGAAATTGGATCGATACGTTCAGCCCTTATATGGTACTGCAGAAAAACAGTCAGGGACACTTTCTTTTAAGCGAGCAGGCGTTCAATTTGCTCATCGAGATTAAGCGGGTCAAAGATTCCGGAGTCCAGACGCTAAAAGAAGTCGAAGAAGTGCTGTTGCTCGAAAAAGTTCTCCCTGAGAAAAAAACGCTGGATATTGATTACGGGCTTCCCCCAGAAGACGAGCCGCTTCTCCGCCTGGAAACGGATGATACAGCGCAATATCTATTTAATCGGATAAACGAAATGGAACGCCATCTAAGCCAGCAGCTATTCGAAACTATCCATGAACTCGGACAGGCCTATGAGACTCAAGCCGCCCAGCGGCAGAAAGAGACGGCGCTGCCGGAAGATTTAATGCTTACGCAATACTACAAAGAAATCCTCCGTAAAATGGAAGAAATAGAGAAGAAGCAAGAAAATTTGCGACTTGAAATGCGTAAAATGAA
This sequence comes from Aneurinibacillus danicus, assembly GCF_007991215.1. GTDB lineage: Bacteria > Bacillota > Bacilli > Aneurinibacillales > Aneurinibacillaceae > Aneurinibacillus > Aneurinibacillus danicus. Next base: position 20,164 of record NZ_BJXX01000045.1, on the reverse strand, counting down.
TTTCGAAATTCAGATGATCGGCGCGATGCAAAAGCAGGAGGAAAAAAGGAAAAAAGGATTTTCCTGGTCCTTTTTCCGTTTTCCGGCTAAGTCGAAAAAAAAGAAAATAGAGGTTAAGAATTAAAAGTATAAAAAAGGCCGCGTCTCCGCGGCCTTTCGCTATTCCTTCATTCCACTTGCATATATTTCTTCTTCCCCGGTGCTCTCGCTCTTCAGCAGGGCCGCTTCCTCAGCTTTATCCAGCTTGCGCAACATCAATCGAACAATCCGCAAGTGATCTACTTCAATTACCCTGAATTCGTAGCCGTGCGCATATACAGCCTGCCCTACCTGAGGCGGAAATTCAACCTGGGAGAATACCCAACCGCCGATCGTGTCATAGTCATCGGAATTAATTTCCAAACCAAAACGATCATTGACTTCCTCAATCAGCAGACGACCGTCCACCGAATACGTCGTATCGGCTTTCTGCTCGATATGCGGGCGTTCTTCGTCGAATTCATCCTGGATTTCTCCTACGATTTCTTCCAGGATATCCTCAACGGTCACCAGACCCGCCGTACCGCCATATTCATCGATAACAATCGCCATCTGCGAACGATTCCGCTGCATTTGCTTCAGCAAGTCGCTGATATGAATCGATTCAGGCACGCGCTCTACCGGGCGGACAATCGAACTTAATTCATTCTGATTCTCGCTCATATACAAACGGTAAATATCCTTAATATGGACGAACCCGACAATATTGTCTTTATCTCCGTCAGCTACCGGATAACGGGTGTGCATCTCTTCCATGACGGTTTTAAATATGTCTTCAAACGGATCATCCTGGAATACGCATACCATGTCGGTACGCGGAATCATAATTTCGCGGGCGTTGCGCTCCGCAAATTCGAATACGTTGTCCACCAATGTCAATTCCGTCTGGTCAATTAAACCGCTCTTGTGGCTTTGTTGCATCAAAATTCGGATTTCTTCCTCGGTATGTGCCGAATCATGATCCGTCGTCGGCTGAATGCCGATAAAGCGCAGGAAGAAAAATGCGGCGCGATTTAACGCCCAGATGAACGGGTACATAATTTTGTAGAATAAAATTAATGGTCCTGCTGTCCACAATGTCGTCGGCTCCGCTTTTTGAATGGCCATTGATTTCGGGGCCAATTCCCCCAGCACAATGTGAAGAAACGTAATCGTCGCAAAAGCAATTACAAACGAGAGCGTATGGACAAGCGTCTCCGGTACATACAGCGCCTGCATGACCGGTCCAAGCAACTCTGCGATGGCCGGCTCCCCGATCCATCCAAGCCCCAATGACGCGAGCGTAATGCCGAGCTGGGTCGCAGATAAATAGGCATCCAGATTGTCAGTCAGCTTTTTCGCCAGATTGGCCCGCTTATTCCCTTCCATTACAAGCTGATTAATCCTTGTGCTCCGCACCTTCACAATCGCAAATTCCGCTGCCACAAAAAAACCGTTTAAAAAGACCAGAAAAAAGACGGCAGCAAGGTAAAGTAAGGCAGACAATGGGTCAGTACTCAACTAGTCTCTGTCACTCTAGAGAATGACAGATACACCTCCTTTGTCGCAACAAAAAATATAAAACTCACGCATCTACCCATATAGTTTTATTTATACCACAGGTTGAATGATTTATAAACGGGCTGCGAACATTACACGCAGCCCATTGTATTTTCTATTAGTCTTCATTGTTAGACGTGAAAATCCAAATGTATTCGAGCAGTTGCAATACCGCCACCAGCGTAGATGCAACATATGTCAGCGCTGCGGCACCCAGCACCTTATCGACGCCCCGCTTCTCGTCGCTTGCCACGAACCCTTCCGCAAGCATCAAACGCTTCGCCCGGGCGCTTGCATTAAATTCCACCGGCAGGGTAACCAGCTGGAATGCCACTGCTGCGGCAAAAAGAATAATCCCGATGAGCAGAAGGTTCGTCATCTTGAAGAAAATTCCTGCCAGCAAAAGAAACGGCGCAATGCCGGACGTCAGATTTACGACCGGAAACATGCGATGGCGAAGCACCAGCATGCTATAGCCTTCTTTGTACTGAATGGCATGACCTACTTCATGTGCGGCAACAGAAATCGAAGAAATGGAATTGCCATAGTATACAGGCTCCGACAGGCGCACTACGTTGGATATCGGATCGAAATGGTCCGTCAGCGTGCCGGGTACAGGTTCCACCGGTACATGGTGCAAGCCGTTATCATCAAGAATACGCCGTGCCACTTCCGCACCGCTCATTCCGGAGCGTGCGGAAACCTGAGAGAACTTATTGAAATTCCCTTTCACTTTGAACTGCGCCCAGATGGTCAGCGCAAAAGCCGCTAAAATCAAGGGAGTCATCCACGTAAATACCACGGTTATATTGCCTCCTTATCTTTGTCTCAAAAATTTCCACAAAGATTATGTTCTTAAAACGATGCATCGCCAAGCAAAAGCATCAGCGTATGCAGAAGCGAACTGCCCTGCAGCGATAGCTGTCTGGCAACCAGACGCGCCTGCTTCTCATCCATCTTCTTCAGACGCAGCGTTAATTCTTGTACGCGTTCTTCAAGTTCGCGCATATCCCCTTGTATCTCCTGCATGCACTTCATAACATCCGCCGTTTCCCCCTGTGCCCTGCCGACCTGCCATTGCTCCAATCGCTCTTTAATTTCTTCAAGCGTTAGTTTCTGGCGCTTAAAGCACTCAATTAGCCTCAGGCGTTCCAATGTCTCTTCCGGATAGAGGCGGTAATTCGCTTCTGAACGCTGCGCATTCAGAAGTCCCAGGTTCGTATAGTAATCGATCGTACGCTTGCTTAGCTGTGCACGTGCTGCCACTTCTCCTATACGATAGAATTTCCCATCGAACTCACTTCCTTTCCTCTCCCCTTATCTTACCACAAATCCTGTGAACTAGACAGCTACACGTGATGGTTTTTCAGCCTAGACTACAGGCGGTAGGGGCTGGAAGTATGCTCCGGATACATAGCAATATATGCTTCATCCAGCCAAAAAAACGAATTCTCGTTCCATTCTATATGGGTAATCGTACCGCCATCGTACCCGACAATCGGGATGTATCCGTATTCAAGAGGGTATTCCTCTTCGAGATACTGATACTCCGTCAGCGCCATCAGCATCGTGGCGAGCGGATTGGCTTCCAGCTCGCTCATATGCACGATTTGGTACACGTCAAGCAACTGCGGGGTCATAGCTACCACCAGCAGGCGCGTGTCTTCCCCTGCCCGGTTTTTTCCCGTTTTCTCACCGACCCATATAAGCAACTCGGCATCGCGCGCCTGTGCATTTGGATGACGATGCATCATCCACAGGGAACGATATACAGCTCCCATGACTTGCTCCCGCGCCCCCTCTTCGCCGAACCTATTCTCCATTAACCGATAATCAAAATAAAAGGCGAATCCTCTCTCAAGGAGGCGATTTTGGGCCAGTTCTTCTCCGCCCATCGTTTTCTCCGGCATCTCTTCCTCCTCTTGCCCGACCGGATCATACCGATACGCAGCGAGAAGGAGCTTTCCCGCCTCTTCCTTTTCTTCTTCGGAAAAAGAAATAGCTTCCGAATAGAGATGAGTGATTCCCTCTTCGATATCCGCCAAATAATGCACCCAGACGTGTTCCTGTTCAAGAAAGCGAACCGCCAGATAGCGTTCTTCCTCATTCATTGTACGAAATGAGAGCGGATATCCGAGCGGGTCCTCCGGGTCCGTCACCACCCACAGCACAGCTATCCAGTTCTGCCTGTAACTCGAGAAATCCAGGTACACACGGGCGTCCACCTGTTCGCTGAAGCTTTCAATGTCTTCATATACGATACAGATCTCCACGTCACCTGCGGCGGTTAACCGGGGAAAGTACCGAGCGCCATCCTCGCTGACTGCTCTGTATATATCCTGAAACACAAGCCGGTTTAGCGTGTCTCCCATTGTTTCCTCACCGGGAGAGATGCGCCCTGCAGGCAGGAGCACCTCCGGCTTTATCGTTCTCCATTCATCTGTCATGGACAACCGCACCTCCTCTACTTTTCCTCAAGAAAGTTCTTCTTGATCACTTTCCACTTCTCCATTTCTTTGAGGAACTTGTAATCCGTGGAGTCAATATGGACCGGTGTCATTGTAATGTATTTATTTTGAATCATGTGATAGTCGTTGTTATTGATTTTTTTCAGTTCACCGTACTCACGGTCTAACCAGTATTCCGGCACACCGGAAACACCCGGCTTCTCATCGATACGATCACGGTAATGATGAATATCGAGCCCGGTGACCGCTACGCCCCGCAATTCGTCCACTTTAATATGCGGGATATTGACATTAATCAATACATCTACAGGAATATCGTGAATTTTAATCTCTTCCCAGATCGGACGAACTAATTTCTCTACTTCGCCGAAGTCGTCTTTATAGAAATGATTATCATAAGATACCGCTATTGCCGGCACTTCATAAATAACGGCTTCACGGGCCGCACTCACGGTTCCCGAATAGTAAATGTCTTTACCCAGATTCAATCCGGCGTTAATACCTGAGATGACCAGGTCGGGCCTCTCCTGCAAAATGACGTTAATCGCCATCTTCACACAATCGGCAGGCGTGCCATTGACCGCCCATGCCTGTACATGATTCATGCCATGAAAATCGACCTGTTTCACGGTCAATCCTTCGCGTACCGTAATCCGATGTCCTTCGGCACTGCGCTCCGTATCGGGAGCTACAACAATAATCTCGGCCAATCCGTCGAGCGATTTTACCAGTTTATGAATACCAAGTGCATGGATACCGTCATCGTTCGTCACTACCACTTTATACATTATTTTCCATCCTCCACATCGATGTTTTCTCTCTATTCATTGTACTCGTTCAGCCGTGAAAAAGCACGAAAATACAGCCCATTCCTGTGAAAGCGCTTTGTTTGAACCGCGTCTATTCTTTGTTCACAAATTGTTTAAAAACAATATTTGCGGCCTGTGAAAAATCCATGTATATTGAGTGAGGAAACAATTTCTAGCAATCCACACAAACATCCAGATGCGCGGCCAAAACATGGATGGAAAGGAATTACGATGAAGATTTTGCGAGAGTTCGAACGTGTTTTCGAGACACACAGTATCCCGTATCGTTTGGAACAAAAAAACGAGAACCATTATCTCTACCGTACGGATGAAGAGATGAGGGATGCCGGCATGACACCTGACAATGTGATGCTTGATTTGGTCTTCGATTACAAAAACGAGGCCATGTTTCTCGGTATGATTCGCATTCCTCATTCGCTGCGCGGAAAGAACATCGGTGCCGACCTTGTTGGCATCATGAAAGAATGGGCCAAAGAACACCACTGGGTCATCATTTTGGAGAGCGCTCCGGAAAATCTGCTTTTCTGGCAGAAGATGCACTTCTCAAGCTTCATGTACGAGACGTACGGTTTCTGGATGATGGGCTACGGAGCAAAGAGCAAGCTTATTTTCAAAGTAAAATGGACGCAGATGAAAAAACACCTATACGCAGATATAGATGTTTAGAAAATAAAAAGGAGGATCGACCCTGATCCTCCTTTTTCTATCTCTTATTCGATACGCTGCATATCCTGAAACGGGTAGAATATAAATTCCGCCCTTCCGACTACACTGCTGCGGGAAATAAACCCGATTTCTCGGCTATCCATGCTTCGGTTCCGGTTGTCCCCCATGACAAAGTACGAAGCGCGGGGGACTTTGATTTTATCGAACTCCCCCAGGGTCGCTTCATTAATGTACGGCTCGTCCACCACCTTTCCATTTCGATATAAAACGCCTTCCTTAAGCTCCAGTTCATCGCCTTCCATCCCGATAATGCGCTTAATATAATCTTCCTTGTCGTTGGCGTGCAATACGACGACATCACCATATTGGGGATTTCTCATATAATAAATCCATTTGTTTACTACGATACGATCATGGTTCTCAAGCGTCGGATACATAGAAATGCCCTCTACTACATACGGCGCGAAAAAGAAAATACGTACAACCACAAGCCCTGTGACGAGAACCAAAAAATATCTGCTCCACCGCACCATTCCCGCTTGCTTTTTCACCGTGCCGCTTCCCCCTGCGCATTCCTTTTGTTATTATTTTCCCTGTTTTGCGCACATCTGTACAGGGGGAGAGGTTGTCGAATAAAAAGTTATTTTGCGGCGGCTTTTCGCTTCGGACGAATCGGATTCTCTTCCCAATTCAATTCCACATCGCCGTTCACAAACGTCTGACAAGCGAGCCGATATCCCTGCGCAATCAAATTTTCTCCTAATTTCTCAATTTCTTTCTTGCTGACTTTGCTTAAGTTCTCTTCTCCGCCGTCAATTTTTACTACGCAGGTGCCGCAGATGCCTCCTCCGCATTTATAAGGAATTCCACCTTCATAGCGAATGGACATTCTCAGCAGGTTTGATTCCTTTTCGACCTCGATTCTTTTGCCGCTGGTTTTGAAATCAATCGTTTGCATTGTATATTCCCTGCCTTTCGTTTTCTAATTATTCATACTATATCATATTTATTTTTGGTATACAATATACTAAAATTTATTATTTTTTAACAAGACAAAACTTAAATCTAGCTTGTTTCCTCATTTTCTTATATACTATTTGGTATACAAAATACAAAAAGTAGGTGGAAAATGTGAATACATTAAAAATCGGAATCATTGGCCTGGGAACTATCGGGCATGCGGTCGCCTCTTATAGTATGGAACGCTATAGAGAGCAAATCGAAGTAAAAGCGGCATTGGTCCGGGATGAAACGCGGGAGTACCACCTGCCAGGCTCTTGCCTGATTACTTCAGACGAAGAACGATTCTTTGCCCAACAGCTCGACGTTATAGTAGAAGCGGCCGGACATGCAGCAGTAAAAGCTTATGGGGCGCGTGCATTAAACCAGGCCTCCCTTGTAGTAGCAAGCATTGGAGCCCTTGCGGAAGAAAAGCTGCTGCAGGAATTAAAAGAGACGGCAGCGCGGCATGGAACCCGGTTAATTGTTCCTTCCGCTGCCATCGGAGGGCTGGATCGGATTCGGGCGATGACGCTTGAACATATCGAGCGTGTGGAGCTGATTACACGCAAACCGCCGGCTGCCTGGTACGGGACGATAGCAGAAGAAAAGGTTGATTTGGATTCCGTGACTGAGCCTACACTTATTTTTAGCGGTACGGCCAATGAATCGGCGCTCCTATTTCCAGAGAGTATAAATGTCTCCGCTGCGCTTAGCCTGGCCGGTGTAGGTTTTCAAAAGACGCGTGTACAGGTATATGTAGATCCGACCCTTACCCGCAATACGCATCAAATTATCGCGGAAGGGTTTGCCGGAAAGATTGAACTCTCGCTGCAGAATACCCCTTCAGCAGGCAATCCTAAAACGGGCTACATTGTGGCGATGAGTATTGTGAAAGCGCTGCGGCAGTATACTGAACCTTTTGTAACGGGTGTATAATCCATTTTCTCCCCGGTAACCATTCGAAAATGACGAATTGGTGCCGGGATTTTTTTGTTTAATAACAAACAGGGTCTTTATGCCTGTTATTTTTGTAACAAATTATATTTATTAAATGATATAATAGTCTTAATATTTAATGTTTTACGTAATGCAAAAAGACTCATCATCCTACTCTGTGGTCGGCTTCTTTTTTACACAAATGTCGCCTGTCCCTCGCCACACATGGGTACGCTTCAAACGGTCAACCACATGGCTTGGTATTGAACCGAAATAAAGATGAAAAAGGAGAAAAAACAATGCAGATGACAATTAGAAAAAAGCTATTCTCTGGTTTTTTTGCTGTCCTTCTGATTTTTAGCGTGGCTGCAGGCATTGCCAGTTACCAATTAAGAGCGGTCGACCAGGTGTACAAGCAGCTTATTGACGATCGTGTAAAAAAAATAATCATTGTGGAAAAACTTATTACTCTTGCCAATAAACAATCTGCGTCGCTACGCTCTTATTTGTTGACAGGGGAAAAAGGTAGTCTGCAAAACTATCAGGCGGCGAAAAACGAGTATACTAAGACCAGCCAGGAAATGTCCACCGCCATCCATACGCCTGAAAACAAAGCGCGCCTGAGTGAACTGAATCGATTGCAGGCCGCTTACGGTAACGCGGCCGAACAGATGATTTTCTATAAGGACCAAAACAACACGAAAGAATACTTGCGTTTAATCGTAGAAAAAGAACGTCCGTTATCCATGCAGTTTATTGCCAAAGCTGAAGAATTCGGCCAGATACAAAAGCAAATGCTTCAAAAAGGAAGCGAAGAAACATCTGCCCGCGTAGCGTCCATAGAGATGATTGTTCTCGTTATTTCTCTTGCTGCACTGGCTGCCGGTTGTCTTATTGCATTGTATATTAGCCGTCTGATATCTGCTCCGGTACGGGCAATTGCCGCAAGTGCAGGGGAAATCGCAACCGGCGTTCTATCCGGTGCGGATGTACAGGTTAAAAACAGAGACGAGCTGGGTGAGATGGGAAATGCTTTCAATCAGATGAAGCAAAACATTCGAGCGCTGATTCAAAAAGCCAGCTTTACTTCCGAACAGGTAGCAGTCTCCTCAAAAGAGCTGTACGCCAGCGCCGAACAAACGTCTGAAGCCGCTACCCAGGTCGCTTCTGCTATCCAGGAAGTGTCAGGCGGAGCGGACCAGCAGCTAAAAAGCGTAAATGAAGGCAAGCGGGTCGTTGAAGAAAACGCTCGGGCAATCCACCGTATCGCCGAAGCGACCACAACGGTATCCGAATCAGCCGCCGATACGTTAAAAGAAGCGCGTCAAGGACAGGCTGTCATTACTAAAACGATACAGCAGATGCAAAGTATCCGAAACTCGGTGAAAGAGTCTGCAAATGTCATACATACGCTGGGAGAAAGCTCACAAGAAATCGGAAATATCATCCAAACCATCCAGCAGATTGCTGACCAGACAAACCTCCTGGCCCTTAACGCAGCAATTGAAGCAGCACGGGCGGGCGAGCATGGTAAAGGATTTGCCGTCGTGGCAGATGAAGTGCGGAAGCTGGCCGAGCAATCCCGCCAATCAACGGAACATATTGCAGAGCTTATCTCCCAAGTTCAACATCGTACGGCGCAGGCCGTTCAGGCGATGGATTATGGGACGAATGAAGCGGAAGCCGGCACCGCCATTGCAGGTGAAGCAGGCAAAGCGTTTGCCCGCATTGTGACACTAGTCCAGCATGTGGCGGAAGAAATCCAAGAAGTCTCAGCCGGTGCAGAAGAGATTTCAGCCAGTTCGGCACAACTGATATCCTCCTTAGAACAACTACTGCTTATCTCCCAGACAATTGCAGACGGAACACAGGGTGTCGCCGCTTCCACCCAGGAGCAGCTGGCCTCCATCGAAGAGGTTACGGCTGCCGCCGACTCGCTTAGCAGGCTTGCTCAGGAACTGCAGGCTGAAATTACTAAATTTCGAGTTTGACCTTCTCCCGCAGCTGAAGCACGTGGAATTCTTTCCTGCGAACACCCCGTGTACCAACGGCGATTTCCCTGTATCATTTTTTCGTAAACACTATTTGTAATATTAGCGGGGTGAATAAAATGGAAGAACAGCAAAGAAGTGAAAACCAACCGACATAAAAATGATGGGAAGAACAGCTGACTTTAGTGGTACGAAGGAAAAAAGATGAAGGAATGAGGAGAGGATTTTAATGTAGAAAAAGGCGACGGCCTTTTTCTTCCCTGGATCTTTTTCCTTCTTCCCCTCCTTCTTTTCTCATGATTTTCACAGAAATAAGCTCCGGCTTTTCGTATATTGTATACCGAAAAATTATAGATCTACCCACTACTCTTAACTCCTTCATACATCCATGGGTAACCCGGAAAAATTGAAGCAGGCAGTGAGACGAGAATGTCAACTTGCACCGGTTGGCCTGGCGGAAGCGGAACCGGCGCGATGGTGCATATTTCGCAGTCTCCCGCTTGACCAAATGCATCACGCAATATACCAGTCGTCTCGTTCGTAATTTGACGCCAGTCCTCTTTTGTCCCGATACCGTTAATATAATAGACGACTTTAATAATATGGTCAATCGTATCTAAATCCTCTACGATACGCTTCAGCATGCTGAGCTGATTGCTTATGCTGCGCCGTGCGCACACTTTCAACCATTCCAGGGATAACTGCCTGCCAATAATATTACCATCATAGAAGAGATGGCTCGGACAGTGAGCCTGAATCCCGCTTACATATACATGGTACTTATCGTGTATCAACGTGACATACGATTTGGTGATGTCCGGGTTATCGGTCAGCACGATACCGCTCTGAGCCAACTTCTTTTCTACCCGCATATTATATCGCCTTCCTGGTCGTATCCGCTGCGGTTTGCTTCTCCAGTTCTTTTTTGAAGCGCTGGAAAAATTCGTCCGCATCCAGTGCGGTTACGTATTTTTTGTTGATTAACGCGTAAGGGCTCATCTTGCAGGCAACACAAATACCGCCGCATTTCATCTCCACTACATCTACCGCATCCGCCGGAGCATGCTCCTTCACGAACGCAAAGGCGTCGCGGGAAGAAGCATGGCGGCTCATGTTACTCTGACAAAATTCCACTTTGATTTTGTTGCTCATCGTATGCCCCCTTATTAACCATTCATTACGTTTGCAGCGCTTCCAGATAGGCTGCTTTGGAGTTGGCGATATGAATTTTCGCCAGGTGCTCGGCCAGCTCGCTGTCTCCGCTCTGCACGGCGATTGCAATGGCCCGGTGTTCTTCAAGCGATTTGCGCAGCCTTCCCGGTACTTCCTGTCCGACCGTGGCAAAAGCCTGGATATATTCGAGCAAACTGTGCAGCATTTCATACAGGCGCGGGCTTCTGGCCAGTTTATAAATCGTTTCGTTTACATCGATATGCAAATCGGTCAGATGCTTCGTATCCAGGTCGTCCCTGGCCAGCAGCTTCTCGATTTCCTCAATCTGTGAGGCAAGCTTCGCCTTGTCTTCTTCCGTTACCCTGGTTGCCGCCAGCTTGACTGCAAGACTCTCCAGCGAAGATAAAATCGTAAAAATTTCAATAATTTCTTCCGTAGACATTTTCGATACAACGACGCCCTTGCGCGGCAACGTTTTGACAAATCCCTGCGACTCCAAGCGAAATAATGCTTCGCGAATCGGCGTACGGCTGATGTTCAGTTTGTCCGCCAATTCCCGCTCTACAATCCGCTCACCCGCCACCAGCTCACCGTTTAAAATCATGTCTTTAATATAGCGGTATACTTTATCCCGAATCGGACTTAGTTCTTCTTTCACCCAGGCATCAGCTTGCATACAATATTCCTCCTTCATTCTCTTTCTATTAAGCTTACTGGATGCTGTGGAAATGTACAAGTTTATGACAGAAACACAGCTCCATAGAGCAGGGAGGAACTAATGACAAGGGCGGGATGTACCTTGATGCGTTCCATAAATAGATAGCTAAGCCCGGCCAATAAAATGGTATGCAGAATACCGGCAGGTCCGATCACCGCATCCCGAAAAAATTCGTAAGCGAGGAGGCCCATCAGCACAGCGACAATCGGGCGGATTCCCTGCGTCATCGCTTTAACCTGCGGAGCGGTCTTAAATAGTGTCAGAAACCGCAGCAGGACAATCATCGCGATGGCCGAAGGGGCAATCGTACCCAGCAGCGCGGCGATAGCTCCAGGAACGCCAGCCACTTGATATCCAATGTAGCCGCCCAGCTTGGTAGCGATTGGACTCGGCAGCGCATTTCCAAATGCGAATGCTTCTCCGAACTCCTGATTCGTCATCCATCCATAGTGGTTTACCACTTCATTCTGAATCAGCGGAATGCTAGGAGGCCCTCCCCCGTAACCCAGAATGTTCGCTACGCAAAAGGCCCAGAATAAGTGCCATAACACCATGCCTATCCACTCCGTTCCGTACTGGTTTGGTCTGTCTCATACGAAGCTTCAGACCGCACTTTTCGCTCTGCCCGCTGTTTTCGTGTCGAGAACAAAAATGCGCCAGCCAGTACTACGGCAATCAGAATGGCGGGAGAAACCGAAAGCACCGTCAGCAGGATGCTTGAGGCTACTGTCAGCAGGATAACAAACGTTTTTCCTCTTTTCTCTACCTGTTTCCATGCTTTACTGAAAAATTCATATGCCAGTACTGCCATCATCACCCCAATAACGGGTTGGATACCCGCTACCATCCCTTTTACTATCGGTGAATGCCGGAACTGGAACAAAAATCCCAGCAGCCCGATCATCAGCACCAGCACCGGAATCGAGACGGCGAAAATGGTGACAAAGGCGCCGAGAAACCCCTTTTGTTTGTACCCGATATAGGCGGCCATTTTAGTGGCAATCGGCCCTGGCAGCGCATTGGCCAGCGCTACAATGTCTGAAAACTCCTCGTCATCGATCCATCTGTATTTTTTGACGGCTTCCGCATGGATAAGCGGAAGCATGGAAGGGCCCCCGCCGTAACCCAGGATACCGGCGCGAAAAAAACCGTTGAACAATTGCCCATAGCTCATGGCGCTCCCCCCTTTCTTATTTTAATTGTGGAATTCGAGCCCGCGGCACGAGCCGCAAAAGCGCGACGCCGACCAGGCAGAACGCCAGAGAAACCACAAATACCATTCTTAATCCATCCACGACATACGGCGCAAACGCAGCCTTTTTCGTTACCATCCATTCGGAGATCGAACCCGGAAACGCAAAGTCCAGAAGCGCGATACCGAGTGCCGTGCCAAGCACAAGTCCGAGATTGCGAACGAGCGCCACCATGCCGCCGACGACGCCCAAATTCGATTTGTCCACGCTCCCCAAGATTAAGCTGTAATTCGGCGACGTAACCATTCCCATGCCGGATCCGAGGGCCAGCAGGCTTGCCGCGATAAGAAGCATCGGCGTCTGTGCGCCGATAAAGCTTAGCAGGAGGAGTGCACCGGACATGCAGCTAAGACCAATCAACGTAATTTTCGACGACCCATGTTTATCAGACAACGAACCGCTAATCGGTCCCATAACCCCAAGCGCCACCGGATACATCATAATCATAATGCCGGTCTGTGTGGGACTGAAATGCCGTACACCCAGCAGATAAAACGGAAGGGTAACCTGGGTCGCAAATACGGCGACAAAGGTAGCAAGCCCGACATACATTCCGACCGAAACCGCCGGATTGGCGAACAGGGAAAGGTTCAAAAACGGCTCCCGCTTCTGTCTCATGCGTCTACCCAGCCATCCGTACAGCCCGGCAAGCGCTGCTGCACTTATGCCAAACGCAATCAGAATGCCCGAAGAAGTCCACCCCCAGGCGTTACCGTTGGAAATACCGAAAATAAATGCGATAATGCTTGCCGCAAACAGCACCCCGCCTACCCAGTCCGGGGTCTGAAACGATCCGGAACCATCTGCCGGAATGTAGCGAATCGCCAGGAACGTAGCGATAGCCAGCACCGGCACGTGAATCAGAAACAACCAATGCCAGTTCAGCCAATCCATAATCAGCCCGCCGATCATCGGCCCGCTTAAAGCCCCTAACGCGACAGCAGTACTCACGAATCCCAACGCTCTTCCACGCGACTCTTGTGGAAAATAGCGGCTGACAAGCCCGATGTTCGTTGCCTGAAACATCGCCGCGCCAAGCGCCTGAACGACCCGCAGGACAAGCAAACCATAGAGCGTTTCCGCAAATAACGTCAAAACAGAGCTAACTCCAAAAATAATATAACCTGTATTATGAATGCGCTTGCCCCCGAACCTATCGCCCCATTTCCCCATCATCGGAAGCAGGGAAGCGATGACCAGCAGATAACCGGAAGCTACCCACTGCACAAGGGAGATGTCCTGCTGAAAGAGTATGGATAGACCCGGAAGCGCAACATTTACGATGCCCGCCGTCAAATGGGAAACAAACGCCCCCAGGCAAATCGCAAGCAGCATGCGATTCAGCTCTCCCATCCGCGCGGCGGGGCGTGCGGCGGGAGCGGCGCTGCTCGACCTGATTAAAGGTTGTGCCATCCGTACCGCCCCTTTTCATTGGAGAAGCTTTCCTTCTTCGGTTATTTTTTAATGTCGGCCTCTACCATCACTTCATACTCGCTGCCCAGATGTTTCTGGAGCGCTTCTAAGGCGGCAGTGCCGACCGCTGTATCCTGTTCGCCGTTTCCGCCGCTCACGCCGACGCCACCGATGACCTCCCCGTTTACGACGACCGGGAATCCTCCTACGAAGATGGCAAACTTGCCGGGAATCATTTGCTGAATACCAAAAGCTTCTCCGCCAACGGCTGCAGGACCTCCCTCTTTGTTAAATAGATGTGTGGAGCGCTTATGGCCGGACGCAGTAAAGGCTTTGGCCATTGAAATCTCTACGCCGGTAATGCGCGAGCCGTTCATTCTCTCAAGCGCAATCGCATAACCGCCGTCGTCCACCACGCATATCGTCTCCAGCACGCCGATTTCTTCCGCCTTTTTCCGTGCCGCTTCAATCATAATTTTCGCTTCTTCAAGTTCAAGTCTCAGTACTTGCCGCATAGTTGATTCTCCCTTCCTCTTTCATTCTATGCTTCAAACTTAACGATAAACAGTTTTTGCTTGGACATAAAATGCAAGTGCGTCTCGGCCGCTTTCACGATAGGTGGCCGTGCTGGAATTTTTCATGCCGCCAAACGGAGCGTTGTATGCCACTCCCGTTGTCGGCTTATTCACTTTTACCATGCCGGCTTCAATTTGATCGACAAATTTGGTGGCTGTTTTTTCGTCAGCCGTGCAAATGGCCGCGGCCAACCCGTATTCCGTATCATTCGCCAGCGCCAACGCCTCCTCGAATGAAGAAACTTTCATGACACCGATGACCGGACCGAAGATTTCTTCGCGCATAATACGCATCTCAGGCGTTACATCAACGAACACGGCCGGCGAGACATAATACCCCTTCCTCAATTCGCCTTCTGTCAGCTGTTCGCCGCCGGTCAGAAGCGTCGCCCCTTCCGCCTTACCACTTTCTACATACTCGAGCACGGTACGCAGTTGGCTTTCATTGGCGAGCGGTCCCAACTTAACACCTTCGTCCATTCCGCTTCCGATGGTCAACGTGCGTGTAGCTTCCACCAGCTTTTCCACATAGCTGTCATATACAGCTTCCATTACGAATACCCGGCTTGTTCCGGTGCAGGCCTGGCCAGTCAGACTGAAGCCGCCGGCAATAGTCATCCGCACCGCCTGCTCCACATCCGCATCATCCATCACGATCAGCGGATTCTTGCCTCCCAGTTCGAGCTGTAAGCGTGTCTTAAAGGAAGAGTTCTTGTGAATTTGCTCTCCGGCATATGTGGAGCCGGTGAATGTCACCGCATTGATATCTTTGTGAGAGACAAGAATGCCGCCGATTTTAGATGCCGACCCGGTGATAAAGTTCAGCACGCCGGCCGGCAATCCCGCCTCATACAAACACTCGGTCAAACGAAGTCCGATAAGCGGCGTATCAGAAGCCGGTTTGAAAACAACCGTATTTCCTGTCACCAATGCAGGCGCGATTTTGCGCGCCGGAATGGAAATTGGAAAATTCCACGGTGTAATAACAGAAATGACCCCAAGCGGCTCCTGTTTGGTATAAAGAAAACTGCCATCGTCAGCAGGAAGTGTCTGCCCGGTTACATTCAATCCTTCGGATGCGTAATATCTAAGCGTCTGGGCGGAACGCTTAACTTCCATAATGGCCTGCGCCAGCACTTTTCCTTCTTCCCGTGTAAGTTCCCGTCCGTATTGCTCTGCCCGCTCCTCCAGCAAATCGGCCGCTTTATATAAAATGGCTGCTTTTTTCGAAGGAGGATGCTTCGCCCATTCCTTCTGCGCCCGCCGCGCCGCCGCAATCGCCCGCTCGGCGTCGCGAACATCGGAAGCCGGGAAGCGGCCTACGCAATCTTCGATATCGGCAGGATTAATGCTTTCGAAGTACTGACCGCTAGAAGGTGCCACCCATTCACCGTCAATTAGGTTCTGGTACGTTGTTACACCTGTCGCTGCTGTCAAGTCAATCACCTCAACTTTTAGAAGTTAGACAAGAAAGTAAGAGAAAGAGCTTATCGTATCTACTTTCAACCTTTATCCTTATTTCATTTTTAGTACAAACAGCTCTCTCTGTCCGAGAGAGCTGCTTGCATACGGTATAATTTTGACTTTTATCACGGTTACGCTTACCATATATCCAACTTCTTACTTCCAGTCACTCTATTCTCTATAATGTTGCATACGGCTTTTCTTCTACGACAGCACGGTAGATGCCATCGATATACATGCGGCGCATTTCCGTCGCTTTCTGTACCGCTTTCAAGCAGCGTTCCTGCAATTCAGGCGTATTGGCATATTTCAGTACGATTTGGTAGCCACGCTCGCCGTGAATTTCGTCGGAGACGATGTGCAGGTCGAAGAATTCGATTTCATGATCGGTGAATCCATACTTCTCACGCAGAATCGGCGTCTGTTTGCGGTAGATGCCCGGCACCTGTGATTCAAGTCCGATGATGAGCGCCGCCGTTGCTACGATGAAATTCTCGCGCATGGCTATCGCGTAGCACCAGCTTTGCAGACCAAGCGTCGTAGCCAGCATATTGTCCGGGTTTTCCACCTTTTCCCGCGTCGTGCCGCATACTTCGCCGAAGCGAATCAGCAGGTCTGTGTGACGGTCGCCGCCAAGCTCTTCTTCCCACATGTTTTGCAAGAGGAAATCTTTCGCATCTTCATACGGACAATTGGAATACATGTATCCTAAATAGTCTGCGAACGGCCCTACGTAGTGATAGTGCTGCTCTACCCATTTTGCGAACTGCTCGCGTGTTAGCTGACCTTCAGCCCATGCGTTTGTAAACGGAGCTACCTCACTGCTGTTGCCTTTTACCGCCGCTTCCAGCTTCTCGCGAAACACTTCTTTGTCCATCAATTCTGCCATTGTTCATTCCTCCTTGTATATTGTATACCAATTTGGTGAAAGAGTAAGAGCTTGTCCAAATTTATCTTCTATGTATTTCTAACAATAAGATAAATGGCTGCTCTTTTAGTATATTGTATACCAAATCGTTTCTTGTTTTTATATTAACACATATAAACAACCTGTCAATAGAATTTATCTAAAAATTCGAGTTTTCTATAAACTTTTTATAGACCCCTGTACATTGAGCATATACCGCAGCTCTTCTTCTAAGCGATCCAGCGCGGTTTCTACAATCTTTTCTCCAAGTTCGTAGCTGCCCCACGTGGCGTCCCCAATGCAACCGTTCTCGGTCATTTCTTCGTAACGATAGAATCCCTGAAGCGGCTTGCCTGGCCGCAGATGACGCCAACGTGGATTCGGGTTCAACTGCCCCTTCTGCAATTTATCCTCCCTAATAAGCTCCGGCGCAAGATAATACGCCTCCGATATTTCCCGTTCACAGCTATGCCCAAAAGGAGAGGAAGCGATATATTCCTTATAAACGTCGCTTGCACTCGCCGTTGTTTTTGCATAATAAATGGTGACGTCTTGCTCCACGCTTATCTTCTGGCAGGCTACCGATAGCGTAGACTGATTCCCCCCGTGTGCATTCAGCCACAAAAACGTAGTGATACCGTGATGCTTGAGCGACGCAGTAATATCCCGCAACAGGCTAATCATCGTCTCGGGTTGAAGCGAAATCGTACCGGGAAAATTCAAGTGATGCGGCGAGATTCCCATTGTTACAGCGGGAGCGACAAGCGCGAGGGGATGAAGGCGTTCCGCAAGCCTATCGGCCATTCGCTTCGCCAGCACCGCATCGCAGCTTTCCACCATATGCGGTCCGTGCTGCTCATGCGCGCCAATTGGAACAATCGCCAATCTGGCGCTCGTAAGCGCATCTTTAATTTCCGGCCAGGTCATTTGCTGCAGATCATAAATGTTCACAACTACTCCTCCCTGCCTGATTGTTTTTTTGTCTTTTATACTGTATATTGTATACCATAATTTAAATGATGGATAGTCCTTATGTGAATATGTCTTGATATATCCATACTCTTGTTTCTGTGAAAATCATGAGAAAAGAAGGTACCGTAGCATGTGGTATAATAGAGCGAAAAAATTTATTGGAGAGATTCCCATGATTGTACAAACGCATTATAAAGAAAGAACAGCAGCAGAGCAATTAAGCAAAGGTCTGGCGCTTTTGTTCCGTGCGGCAGGAGACCGCCCCCTTGTGTTTGTCTGCATCGGCACAATCAAAGCGATAGGCGATGCGCTCGGGCCGATGATTGGGACGCTGCTTCAGGACAGCGAATTGAAGAACGCGCATGTATACGGCACGATTAAGGAGCCGGTGCACGCATTGAATCTGCATGATACGATGAAAGAAATTCAGCAAAAATACGACAATCCATTTGTGGTAGCCATTGATGCCTCGCTCGGCCACCTGCACCATATCGGCTACATTCAATTGCTCGAAGGCCCGCTCTTTCCTGGCAACAGTATGAAAAAGCAGTTGCCCGAAGTAGGCGATATCCACATAAAAGGCATCGTGAATACGACCGGTCCGTACAACTATATGATGCTGCAGACCGCAAACGAAAAATCGGTACGCAGCATGGCTAAGACCATTGCTTCCGCTTTGTTTAACGCAGCGGCAAAAAGGCATAACAAAGCCGTCGATGAAGTGGTATAACCACCGACTCAACGGCTTTTTGCTTGCATTTGCGCTTACCAGATGAGCACGGCCAGCATAGTCGCAACGACAAGTCCGGTTATTACAGGGAAAAAGTTCTTCCTGGCCAATTCGATGGGCGATACACCGACGAAAGCGGCAACCGCTACCAGCGAAGACCAGGCAATAAATGTACCGCCGCCGGACCAAATCGATCCCATCTGACCAACGGCCGCCAGCATGGATGTGTCAATGCCTGTCCCGTGCGATAGCGCACCGGCAAGTGCGCCGGTAATCGGCAGGCCGGCAAAGCCTGAACCGTCAATACCGCACAAAATACCGACCAATAGCACGCCGAATGCCGCGATAAATTCATTGCTTGGAATATACGCCTGAATACCGTCCACGATATCGAACAAAAAACCAGGTGCCCCTTCGCCGAACACGGCCACAGAGTGCTCCTGTCCACCCAGAAAGAAGAAGGCGGCAATCGGGATAATCGAACCCATAATTTTAATGGCAAACCCGAATCCCTCGGTCAGCCGTTCTCCAATCTCTTCAAAGGCTTCGCCTTTATGCCTGGCAATCGTGGCTACCAGCATAATAAGCGCTGCAGTACCGCCAATTAATGCGCCCGCGTCTCCGCCTTTGATATCGAATACACTCATCGCGACAATATCGAGCAGAAAGGCTACAATAGTAAATATAGCAAAGAATGCAGCAATCGTGCCGGACTCTTTCTGCGGCATAAACTCCAGAGTTGCCGCCGCTTCTGCTTCGCCTTCCCCGAAGTACTCTTTATTCAAGTTATCCTGTTCTTCAGAGGTGTCCACCGGCTTTTTAATGGTTTTAGCAATACGGGCATAAGAGATAACGCTTGCCACTCCTCCTACAACGAGCGTTAGCACGATAGACTTCATCCATACGTCTTCGGCTATTTGCGGTGCGCCGGCCGCTTTGGCAGATAACGCGGGAGCCACCTGCATCAACGCATCAGCAGCCAACGCCATCCCCTGGCCGGCCAACGTTACGGCAATGGCTATGCCCATCGGAGGTAACCCGACGCGCAGCGCTACCGGGATAAGCACCGCAGCGACAAGCGGAATGGCCGGCGTCGGCCAGAATGCGGTCGATAACAGGGCGGTTGCGCCGAATAAAATCCAGTATGCCATATGCCCGTTTACGATGACGCCCTGAATGGGCGCAATCATTTTTCGGTCAGCTCCGAGCTCTTTTAAAGCGTTCAGCATCCCTACCATAAACGCAATCAGCAGTATAATGCTGAACAACTCTTTGGCTGCCATAATATTTGCGTTGTAGATTGCGGCCAGTCCCGCTACGATACCTTCCCCGAATCCGCCTTTATAAGCCCAGCCCAGCAAAAATGTAGTGACGAGCGAAGGAATAATAACCCCTTTGCGGAACAGCATTGCCAGCACAACAGTGACGGCTCCTGACGCGTAAATAATATGTGCTAAATCCCAATCCATCCATATCCCTCCTTGTCTA
>NZ_BJXX01000044.1 GCF_007991215.1 Aneurinibacillus danicus | reverse complement strand
TAAAGCACTGGGCGGCGGCGTGTTCCCAATCTCCGCAGTTGCCGCAGACAAAGAAATTCTGGGCGTATTCGAACCGGGTTCCCACGGCTCCACATTCGGCGGAAACCCGCTGGGCTGCGCGGTTGCCATCGCGGCACTCGAAGTGCTGGAGGAAGAACAACTGGTGCAGCGTTCACTTACGCTGGGTGAATATTTCAAGCAGAAGTTGCAGCAAATCGATAACCCGGTTATCAAAGAAGTACGCGGCCGCGGCCTGTTCATCGGTGTTGAGCTGACAGGAAAAGCGCGTTCGTATTGCGAGGCGCTGAAAGAGCTTGGTTTGCTGTGCAAAGAAACACATGAAACGACAATTCGTTTTGCGCCGCCGCTTATTATTTCCAAAGAAGATTTGGACTGGGCGATTGAACGAATTTATCAAGTATTGAAAAAGTAAGCGAAGCGGTGTATGCTGTTTATAAATGTGTATAGGACGCAATAGGTGCCCCTTTCAGGGGAGAATAGGGAAGAAAACACGCGGGCCCGCCACTGTAGCCGGGGAGCCGTCGGCAGTCACTGAGCGCATGCGTTTGGGAAGGCTGTCGACATATGGCCTTGATCCGGGAGCCAGGAGACCTGCCTATTGCAGCGGATTACTCGAGGATAGGTAGCATAGAACCGGATGTGGCAAGTCCAGGTCTCTTTGACCTGGGCTTTTTTCCGTACATAAACACCTGTCACCTTTGCGTCCTTGTCCATTCTCTAGATTTCAGGAGAAAAGCGGGGGATAAAACGATGGAACAAACAATCGGCGCATTGCTTGCAGATACTATAAGTCGTATCGCCAGGCCGGATGAGGAAATCATGGGAGCGGTTCAAAAGCGGGTGGATAACCTGACCAAGCCGCCGGGAAGTCTTGGCGTTTTGGAAGAGATGGTTGTTCGCCTGTCCGGAATTCAGCGGACGGAGGGACCGTCGCTGGATAGAAAAGCGGTGATAGTGATGTGCGGCGATCATGGTGTGGTAGAGGAAGGCGTCAGCGCGTTTCCTTCGGAAGTAACAGGGTTAATGATGGGGAATTTTACACGCGGCGGAGCCGCGATTAACGTGTTTGCACGCCAGATGGGAGCGGAGGTTGTCGTTGTCGATATCGGGAGCAAGGCGGAGACGCCTCCAGGGGTACGAAACGAAAAAGTAAAATCCGGCACAAAAAATATGGCACAGGGTTCGGCAATGACTCCGGATGAAGCCGTGCGTGCAGTCGAAGTAGGTATTGCGATTGCAATGGAATTGGCTGCGCAAGGATGCAAAGCTATTGCTCTGGGCGATATGGGAATCGGCAATACAACGCCGAGCGCCGCACTGACGGCTGCTATTACCGGACGCCCTGTAGACGAGTTGACCGGAAAAGGGACCGGCATTGATGAAGATAAACGGAAGGCGAAAGCTGCAATTATCGAACAGGCCTTGGCCGTGAACGGAATAGACAAACACTGGCGTTCGGAGCTTACTCCGATTGATGTACTGGCCCGTATAGGCGGATTGGAAATTGCAGGGCTTGTCGGTGTGACGCTCGGTTCCGCTGCCCACGGTATGGCCGTTATTATAGACGGAGTCATTGCGAGTGCGGCAGCATTAGTTGCATATGAGATATGCCCGGACGTACTGCCCTTCATGTTCGCGTCGCATCTATCCGAGGAACCGGCCCATGAGGCGGCTCTAACGTATCTGGAGCTGACGCCGGCTCTGCATCTGCGTATGCGCCTTGGCGAAGGATCTGGAGCGGTTCTTCTGTTTCCGATGCTGGAAGCCTCCATTGCCATGCTGAATCAGATGGCGACGTTTGATGAGTTAGGTTTATAAAAAGATGCTCCCCGCTGCGAACACAGCGGGGTTTTTATCCAGAATCCGCGCACATATAACGCAGACCGGAAGATTGACTTTTACGCCGGAATTTTTATACGCTACCAGCATAAGGATGCTTGTCCGCGGTGGGTAAGCGGACTGTAGAGAGAGGGAGAATGCGTATGAAGACAAATAGAAGAAACGTGACGATCGCCATGCTGGTCGCTACGTTCCTGGCGGCAATTGAAGTCACCATCGTTAGTACGGCTATGCCTCGCATCGTCAGCGACCTGGGAGGTCTGACGCTGATTAGCTGGGTGTTTGCCGTCTACTTGCTGACGATGTCCGTAACGACACCGATTTATGGCAAACTTGCAGACTTGTTTGGGCGTAAAATTATTTTTACATTCGGTACCGTCGTTTTCCTCCTGGGGTCGGCGCTATGCGGTCTGGCACAATCGATGGAGCAGTTAATCTTTTACCGGGCCATTCAAGGGATCGGCGCCGGTGCCGTTCTACCGGTGACATTTACGATTATTGGTGATATTTATTCCTTTGAAGAGAGGGCCAAAATCCAGGGATGGTTTAGTTCCGTGTGGGGCATCTCAGGCATTGTTGGACCGTTAGTCGGCGGTTTTTTCGTTGACGTTATTTCCTGGCACTGGATTTTCTTTATTAACGTCCCGTTCGGCATCATTGCGGTCGTCATGCTATGGATATATCTGGATGAATCATTTGAGAAAAAGAAGCGGCATATCGATTACGCGGGTGCGATAACGTTCACGATCGGTATGACTGCGCTGCTGTATGGGTTTCTGACTGGAGGACAGGAATATGCCTGGAGTTCTGCGCCCATTTTCGGATTGTTTGCGGTTGCCGGGGTATTTTTGGCTATCTTCATCTTAATTGAAATCAAGTCTCCGGAACCGATGCTTCCGCTGCAACTGTTTACCATTCGGGCCATCTCCGTTTCCAACTTGATTTCATTTGTGATTAGCGCCGTATTAATCGCAATTACTGCTTATTTGCCGATGTGGATTCAAGGAGTATACGGACAGGGAGCGACAAGTTCAGGACTGGCTCTTACGCCCATGTCCATCGGATGGCCGCTTGGCGCTATTCTAAGCGGATGGTTGATGGTCCGTCTCAGTACGCGCAATACAGCGCTGATGGGTCTTATGCTTCTTATCCTGGCTTCGCTTTGGCTGGCTTTTATCGGTATGAATACGTCCCAGTTTGCTCTTATTGCGATTATGTTCATTGCCGGGCTTGGCTTTGGTCTATCGGTGACGGTATTTACAGTAACCGTGCAATCTTCAGTGGACTGGAATCTGCGCGGGGCGGCGACGGCATCCAACTCGTTCGTCCGTACGCTCGGTCAGACGTTCGGTATTGCGGTATTCGGAACATTGTTTAATGCGGCGCTTGGCCGGTATATACAAGAACATGGAATGAAGGCGGGAACAGATATGAACCAACTGTTGAATCCAGAAGTGGCACAGCAATTGCCGGCACAGCTTCTGGCGTCTATGCGGGAAGGGCTGGCCTATGCTTTGCACAGTGTATTTCTCGTATTGTGTGTGCTGGCTGCTGTCTCGCTTGTAGCAGGCTTCTGGCTGCCGCGCAAGAATCCGGAACCCGTTTCTACCCGCTAGAAATAAAACACGATTTTCACAGAAAACCACCATGGC